>JAIXQV010000024.1 GCA_027485535.1 Oxalobacteraceae bacterium
AGCACGACCATGCAGTTTGCTTCTGACATGGAGCTAAGAATTCCCGACCCTTGTGCGCCTGTTAGCCGAACCTGTGCGGCACCATGCAGATCGAAGGTCAGCACACCACGTTGGTACTCGGTTCGGCCGGGGCGTTTAGCAATAGTGTGCTCGCAAGTAGCACGAACGACCGGTAATCGGTCTGGAGCAGTTCCTTGTAAACGAAACAGCGCCTCCCGAGCGAAGAAATAAAACGTTGCCATCACCGCCACCGGGTTACCCGGTAGTCCGAAGAACAAGGTATTTTTTTTATCGACCACGAGCTGACCAAAGGCCATGGGTCGACCCGGGCGCATGGCGATTTTCCAGAACAGCACTTCGCCAAGTCGGGACATCATCGTGCGCGTATGGTCGGCATCGCCGGCGGATACACCGCCGGTGGTAATAACGGCATCGGCCTGCCTGCAAGCGTCACGCAGTGTTTGCTCCAGCGCCACTGGGTCATCACGTACCACACCGAGATCAATTGCTTCGAACCCCGCACGATCAAGCATCGCTTGCAGCGTGTAGCGGTTGCTATCGTAGACACAACCTTCTTCAAGCGGTTGGCCGATTGACCTTAGCTCGTCACCGGTAGAAAAAAATGCGACGCGCAATTTACGCATCACGCTTAGCTCAGCGATGCCAAGCGATGCAATCAGACCAAGATCAGACGGTGTGAGTGAACGGCCTTGATGCAGTACCGTGGCCCCGGCGGGCAAGTCTTCACCGGCAAGGCGTAAATTGCTACCCGGCTTAATCACATTCGCTGCGATGGTGATGGATTGCGTACTCGCCTCAGCGACCAATTCTTGCGGGATGACCGTATCGCAGCCACGCGGCATCAGCGCACCGGTCATGATGCGTACGCATTCACCGGCTTGTACTGGCTGTGGGTAAGGGTGTCCTGCGAAAGCTTTTCCGACGACCTTGAGCGTTATCTCGCCTTGCGTCAGGTCGGCACCTGAAAACGCATAGCCATCCATCGCCGAGTTATCGTAGGACGGTACGTTGATCGGTGCGGTGATATCACTAGCGAGTGTGCGACCCAGCGTTTGCTTGAGCGGTACATGCTCGGTATGTGCAATGGGTTCGATGAAGCTAGCGATCGCTTGCTGCGCGATATCGACGCGCAAGGATTCGGCGTTAAAGCCCGCGATGGATTGGGTGAGTTGTGTCAGTCGGCTGGTCATGCAGTGAGCTTAACCTCAACCGCCGATGTACGACATCTCCACCTTGCGCACGGGGCGAGCAAGTCCTTCAGTATTGATGGTGCGCAGCTCCGAGTAACGGTCTTCACGTTGCGACCAAAGATGCGCTACCGCGGCGATAACTTCATCGTCAGAATGTCCCGCACGCAGCAGCGCGCGCAGATCATGACCGCCGGTAGCGAACAGGCAGGTGAACAGCTTGCCCTCAGTCGACAAACGTGCGCGGTTACAGTCGCTGCAAAAAGCCTGGGTGACGCTCGAGATCACACCAATCTCACCACTACCATCCACATAGCGCCAGCGTTCGGCGGTTTCCCCGGTGTAGTTGGGCTCGACCTCTTCAAGCGGCGTTTGCTCGCTAATAAGGCGCACTACCTCGGCGGATGGGACCACCTCGTCCATTTTCCAGCCGTTCGAAGCACCGACATCCATGTACTCGATGAAGCGCAGGATCGCCGGGGTGCCTTTGAAGTAGCGCGCCATGGGAACGATCTCCTGATCATTCACGCCGCGCTTGACCACCATATTCACTTTCACCGAACCCAGGCCGACGCGATGCGCGGCTTCGATGCCATCGAGCACATCGGACACCGGGAAGTCAACATCATTCATGCGCTTGAAGGTCGCATCGTCCAATGAGTCGAGCGAGACCGTGACGCGTTGCAGACCAGCGTCTTTCAGCGACTGCGCTTTTTTCGTCAGCAGCGAGCCGTTGGTGGTCATGGTCAGATCAAGCGGCTTGCCGTTGTGGGTGGTGAGCCCGGCCAGCATTTCAATCAGCTTCTCGATATGCTTGCGCAGCAAAGGCTCGCCGCCGGTCAGTCGAATTTTTTCGACGCCATGCGCGACAAAGATTTTTGCGACACGCGTGATTTCTTCAAATGACAACAACGAGCTTTGCGGCAAAAACTGATAGTCCTTGTCGAACACCTCTTTCGGCATGCAATAAACGCAGCGGAAGTTGCAGCGGTCAGTGACCGAGATGCGCAGATCACGCAAAGGCCGCGCGAGCTGGTCTGAAAGCAGCCCGGTAGCCGGGGTCAGCGTTTGTGGAATATGCGGCACCGCTTGCAAGTAGCGAAGGTCGGCGACTGGAATAAAGCGTTCTGTCATCTGTTGCTGAGATGGCGGCGTCGCCATCAGAGAGTCTCGTTGCAGAGGCCGCTAAAAAACCGGCCTGATGGGCGCGTAAGATATCACGAGGCCGGTGATCGCACAGGCGAGCAGCAAGCGCACGGTGCTGACCTTGAAGCGCACTAAGGCGACGGCCGCGACCGAGGCAATGGCGACAGCCAGCCAATCCCAGCGCGAGAGCGGTTGCTCGAGGCGGAATACATGCGCCGCGAACAGCGCGCCAAGGCTGACGATGACGCCCACCACGGCAGCACTGATCGCGCTGAGTACGGCACTCAGGCGCAAGTTACCCCGCGTGGCTTCGACTAAGGGTGCGCCTGCCAGAATAAAAACAAAGCTCGGCAAAAAGGTAAAGAACGTCGCCACCAGTGCGCCGGCACAACCCGACCAAAACAAGCTGAACGGCCCGAACACTTCTTGCGTCCAGCCGCCGACGAAGCCGACAAAAGCCACGATCATGATCAGCGGCCCGGGTGTGGTTTCGCCCAAAGCCAGGCCGTCGATCATCTGACTTGCGCTCAGCCAGCCGAATTGATCCACGGCTCCCTGGTAGACATAGGGCAGCACCGCGTAAGCACCACCGAAACTGAGCAGTGCGGCTTTCGTGAAAAACCAGCCCATCTGCACCAACGGGTTTCGCCAGCCAAGCAAAAGATTGAGTAGCAGTAGGATCAGCGCCCCAAGTGCAACGCCAATGGCTGTCGTGCGTAACAGTTTTCGCCACTCGAGAGCCGCATGCACCGGTGGCGATGTGTGGTCATCAATCAGCGCAGTAGGCGTGGTTGACCCGCTGGTGCTGTGATGTGATGGCAGCGAAAAATAATTGGGCTGATAGCGAGCACCAACGGCGCCAATCACTGCCGCGATGCCGATCACCGCAGGGAAGGGAAGCTGCACGGCGCTGATCAGCACGCAGGCCAGTACCGCAACGGCCAGTAGCGCTCGGTTGTGAAGACTGCGCTGACCGATGCGCCACGCCGCAGCCAACACCAGCGCAACTACCGCCGGCTTGATACCGTACAAGATGCCAGCGATCACCGGCACATCGCCGAAGGCCAAATAAACCCAAGACAGCGCGATCAGTATCAAGAGTGACGGCAGCACGAACAGGCAACCGGCGATGATGCCGCCCGCAGTGCGGTGCATGAGCCAGCCAATGTAGGTGGCAAGTTGCATCGCCTCGGGCCCGGGCAGCAACATGCAGTAGTTCAGCGCGTGCAGAAAACGCTGCTCGGAGATCCAGCGTTTTTTTTCGACCAGCTCATCATGCATCAGAGCGATTTGACCGCTCGGCCCACCAAAGCTGATAAAGCCTAGACGCAGCCAGTAGCGGAATGCTTCAGATAAGGTGACTGAGGGCGGTGAGGCGCTACCGTCAGAATCGTTCAGCATTTCAGATTACATATTGGCGTAATTCGGGCCACCACCGCCCTCGGGAGTGACCCAGACAATATTTTGCTTCGGATCTTTGATGTCACAAGTTTTACAGTGAACGCAGTTTTGCGCGTTGATCTGCAGCCGAGGCTGGCCATTATCTTCAACATACTCATATACACCCGCTGGACAATAACGTTGCTCAGGGCCAGCGTAGGTGCCGAGGTTGACAGCGACCGGTACGCTGCTATCGGTCAGCGTGAGATGCGCCGGCTGATGCTCATTGTGATTGGTGTTCGAGATGAATACCGATGACAAACGATCGAAGGTCAGCACATTATCGGGCTTGGGGTAAGCGATCGGTTGACACTCTGCGGCGGGACGCAAACCGAGATGATCGGGGTGCTCATGATGCAAAGTCCAAGGCGCTTTGCCACGGAACAGCACCTGATCAATACCGACGAGCAGCGTGCCGAGGTATAAACCTTTCCCCATCGCCGGCTTGAAGTTGCGCGCGACATGAAGCTCGTCATGCAGCCATGATTTTTCGAAACCGGTGCTGTAGGCAGTGAGCTCATCTTGCGCGCGTCCGGCGGCGATAGCATCGAATGCCGCCTCGGCAGCCAGCATGCCGGATTTCATCGCCGCATGGCTACCCTTGATCCGGCTGGCATTTAAGAACCCGGCATCACAACCAATCAGTGCGCCGCCAGGGAAGGTCAGCTTCGGCAGTGATTGCAACCCGCCCGCAGTAATCGCACGCGCACCGTAAGAAATTCGCTTCCCACCCTCGAAAAAGCCGCGAATCGCCGGATGCGTTTTATAGCGCTGAAATTCTTCGAATGGTGAAAGGTAAGGATTGTCATACCCAAGTCCGACGACATAGCCAACCGCCACCTGATTGTTTTCCAAGTGGTACAAGAAAGAGCCACCGTAGGTGTCGGCATTGAGCGGCCAGCCAGCGGTATGAATCACTAAGCCGGGCTGGTGCTTGGCTGGATCAATCTCCCATAATTCCTTGAGCCCGATGCCGTAGGTCTGAGGATCCTTGCCGGCGTCGAGGCGGTAGCTTGCAATCAACTGCTTGCCCAGGTGCCCGCGCGAACCTTCCGCAAACAGGGTGTACTTCGCGTTCAGCGCCATCCCCAGTTGGAAATCCGCGGTTGCAGCGCCGTCTTTGCCCACACCCATGTTGCCGGTGGCGACGCCAACCACCGCGCACTGGTCGTTATACAAAATCTCGGCGGCGGCGAAGCCCGGGAAGATCTCCACGCCGAGCGCCTCGGCTTGCTGCGCCAGCCAGCGCACGACGTTACCAAGCGAAACGATGTAGTTGCCGTGGTTTTGGAAGCAGCCGGGAAGTAGCCAGTTAGGTGTTGCTACGGCATTGCTTTCGGTGAGGAAGAGGAATCGATCTTCCGAGACGGGTGTATTCAGCGGCGCACCGCGCTGCTGCCAGTCGGGGAATAGTTCACTGATCGCGATCGGATCCATCACCGCGCCGGACAAAATATGCGCGCCCGGCTCGCTACCTTTTTCCAGTACGCACACGCTCAACTCGCGGCCGTGCTGCTCAGCGAGTTGCTTCAGCCGAATTGCTGCCGACAGCCCAGCTGGGCCGGCACCGATGATCACCACGTCATAGTCCATCGCCTCACGGGGGCCAAATTGGTCGACGAAACTCGGGTTCTGGCTGGGACTGTTCATGGTGAGCTGGTATTTGCGCTAGGGCGTGATTTTCCAAGCTTTTGCTTGGCCGGGGTGATTGTCAGATGCGTCTTTGATGCACGGAATCATGTAATGATAACGGCTTCACCCAATTTAAAGACCAACAGGGGGCGCGCGTGGGTATTGAAGTCAATTTCAAGGGCAAGGTGGCGCTGGTGACCGGAGCCTCAAGCGGCCTCGGCGAGCGCTTTGCGCAGGTGCTGGCCGAGGCGGGTGCCACCGTGGTTTTGGCGGCACGGCGCACGGAAAAACTCAAGGAACTGCGCGCGCAGATCGAGGCCGAGGGCGGTGCATCGCGCATCGTACAGCTTGATGTGACCGATTTCGCCAGTATCAAGTCAGCGGTGGCGCATGCAGAAACCGAGGCCGGACCGATCGATATTTTGGTCAATAACTCCGGCGTCTCGACCACGCAAAAGCTGGTGGATGTCTCGCCTGAGGACTACGACTATGTGATGGAGACGAATACCAAGGGCGCGTTCTTTGTGGCGCAAGAAGTGGCCAAGCGGATGATTCTGCGCTCCAAGGCCGAGCCGAATCGACATTTCCGGATCATCAATATCGCCTCGGTCGCCGCACTGCGCGTGCTGTCGCAAATTGGTGTGTACTGCATGAGCAAAGCGGCGGTGGTGCAAATGACCAAGGCCATGGCACTCGAGTGGGGACGCTACGGCATCAATGTCAACGCGATCTGCCCCGGCTATATCGAGACCGAGATCAACCGAGATTATTTCGCGAGTGAGAGCGGACAGAAGCTGGTGAATATCTTGCCGCGCAAGCGAGTCGGTCAGCCATCTGATCTCGATGGTTTGTTGTTACTGTTGGCCGCGGATGAGTCGCGTTTCATGAATGGCGCTGTTATCACCGCTGACGATGGTATGGCGGTGTTTTAATGGCGATACCGGAGGGGTTCCGACAGCTTCATCGGTCGCGCATGGCGATACGCTGGGGTGACATGGATACCATGGGTCATGTCAACAACACGGTCTATTTCCGTTACCTCGAGCAGGCCCGAATCGACACCTTTGAGGTTTTCGGTTTCCCGCCATCGCCAGATGGAATAGGTCCTGTCATCATCAATGCACATTGCACCTTTTTGAGGCAACTGCGCTACCCCGGCGAGATTGAGGTGTGCACCTGGGCGGGGGCGCTCGGTCGCTCTAGTTTCGAGATGCTGCACCAGGTCCGTCGTATTGATGCGCCCGAGGTGCTGTTTGCCGAAGGTGGTGCCAAAGTGGTCTGGGTCGATCAGCGCGTAGAAAAATCCATACCCTTACCGCCGCAGGTACGCGAGGCACTCGCAGGCGCAGGCGCCTAATGGCCGAGCGTCATGTTTTTACGGTATCGTTTCTGTTTTTGCCAATCCAGCCGCGATCGATAATGCGCTGCAATGCATGAGCACACAGTTCGCCCGCCAAATTAATCAAGGAGCATCATGAACAAGCTTTACCCTGACGCCGCCAGCGCTTTGGCGGGTGTGGTGAACGACGGGCAGACCATCGCTGTAGGCGGCTTTGGTCTGTGCGGTATTCCAGAGGCGTTGATCGCTGCATTACGCGATACCGGTGTCAAGCACCTCACAGCGATCTCGAATAACGCGGGTGTGGATGGTTTTGGTTTGGGGCTGTTGCTGGCAACCCGTCAAATCAAAAAAATGATTTCATCCTACGTTGGTGAGAATAAAGAGTTCGAGCGGCAATATCTGGCAGGTGAATTAGAACTCGATTTCACCCCGCAAGGCACGCTCGCTGAAAAGCTTCGTGCTGGTGGCGCAGGTATCCCAGCGTTTTTTACCCGCACCGGCGCCGGTACGATCGTCGCCGATGGTAAAGAGGTACGTCTGTTCGATGGTGAGCAGTATGTGATGGAGCATGCATTGGTCGCCGATGTGTCGCTGGTCAAGGCGTGGAAGGCCGATCCAGTGGGTAACCTTGTGTATCGCAAGACGGCGCGTAATTTCAATCCAAACGTGGCCATGGCAGGCAAGCTCACTATCGTCGAGGTTGAAGAGATGGTTGGACTAGGCGAGTTGGATCCGGATTCAGTGCACACGCCAGGCATTTTCGTGCACCGCATTGTGGTGAACGCAAACCCAGAGAAACGCATCGAACAACGCACCGTGCGTGCACAGTAAGGCGGAGACCAACATGGCATGGACACGTGAACAAATGGCGGCACGCGCCGCGCAAGAGCTGCAAGATGGTTTTTATGTGAACCTCGGTATTGGCTTACCGACGCTGGTAGCCAACTATGTGCCGCAAGACATTACTGTCTGGCTGCAATCAGAAAATGGGTTGCTTGGCATCGGACCTTTTCCGACCGAGGAAGACATTGATGCTGATCTGATCAATGCCGGCAAACAAACAGTCACCGCTCTGAAAGGCGCTTCGTTTTTCAGCTCGGCAGATTCGTTTGCCATGATCCGTGGCGGTAAGATCAACATCGCCATTTTGGGTGCGATGCAGGTCTCCGAGCGCGGTGATCTGGCGAACTGGATGATCCCCGGCAAGATGGTCAAGGGCATGGGCGGCGCGATGGACTTGGTGGCGGGTGTTGGCCGCGTCGTGGTGCTGATGGAGCATGTTGCCAAGGCCAAGGACGGATCCACCTCACACAAACTACTCGAGCACTGCAACTTGCCACTCACCGGCGTTGGCGTGGTCGACCGTATCATCACCGACCTGTGTGTTTTAGACGTCACCGAGCACGGCCTGAAGTTGGTCGAGATGGCACCGGGGGTGACAAAGGAAGAGCTAGTCGATAGCACAGGGTGCGAGATCAGATTCTGATCTGAAACTTTAAGCCCTGCATGAAGGCCGGTCGGCGCTAAGCCCACCGGCTTTTTTGTTGAGCATGCGTTAGCCCGGGTATCTATAGTGCACTTCCAAAGCAACAGTCGGCTTATTTCAAGGAATTGAGCGTCGCCAATTTTGTACTCAGCAAGGTCACCGTTCAAACCGTTTCCGAGTAGAGGATACCGACCATGCAGAGAACTAAAGAATTGAAGCGTTCCCTCGCGACACACGAGTTCGAACTACCAGCGCCAAACAGCGCAAGTACAGGTGACGTTACGACGTCCGGCACGACCAGCGCACTAAGCACGAGCAATACGCCCAGCAGCAATGATACGAGCCCTACCAGAAAAAAAACCCGTCCACCCGCTTCGCCTCGGGTGAAGCAAACTCAAAAAAGTACGGCGAGTAATCCGCTAAGCCGTCCACCTTCCTCGCCTAGAAAGCGTTCGGAAGTCATGCCACAAGACAAGGCGCTGACTGAATCATTTGCTGATGAGCGGCAGACTAAGCGCGCACGTAAATCTGATTCGCTGACTGAATCATCGGCGGACGATTCAGTCAAAAAAGTCTCTATTCTTGATTTCAATGAGTTTGATGATTCTATGGGGAATACATTCGAATCTACTGAGCCTACATTGAGAGCACGATCCTCGCAGGGGGGGGCGAATACAGGATCAATCAACAAACTGAAAGCGCCTAGCATTGAGCAGCCGACACCAAGTGCTGTCACGATGTTGGCTGGGATGATCTGGGCAGCGATGGAACGTCAAGACTGGGATAAATTGGGCAATCTGCTTGACAGCATGCATGAGCATCAATTTCGTTTCGACGATCCTGCTTTAAAAGACTCCGCTCCGGTGCAGCAAGTTATCGAGGCGGCGCCGTTGGCGTTACTGATGGACGGCAAGGATGCCAGTGGAACCGAAAAGGTGAGCAGATGGTTGCTGGCGCTAGATTTGTTTGATTTAGGCTGCAACTGGGATGCAAAAGATCAAAACGGTGTTCGAGCCATTAATTTGTTACGACAGCAGGCGAGCAAATCATTAATTGATCATGTTGTCAGTGAGCGGCCTGAGTTCAAGCACTTGCTGCTACCAGAGTGATGGTGGTTGGGTGGCTTCACTGCGCCACCCATTCCGTATCCATATTCCACGCCACGCCGCGTACCTGCGCGGCGGCACCGAGAGCGCCGATGTGTAACACGGAGCGATGATCTGCAATGAATTAATTGAGCTCAGGCGCAAGAATCGGCCACTCTACAATTGGAAGCTTGATCAGTTTTGAGAATGTAGCTTGCTGCGCGCGCTTTTCTTTGCGTGAACTGAACGGTTCCAGACTAATCGTTACCGAAATCGTGATGTTGACTCAATCCAAGGTGGGGCAACAGATAAGAAGCATACGAGCCGACTATCAAGAGAATGTAAATGAAGCCACTATCAAGTTCATCCAATGAAAAAAATGAGAACTCTACTCCGCTTGAAATTTCGCCAGAGCAGGGTGCTGCTAAAAATCCCACTGACGAAGTTGGGCGGAACAAAACACATATGCCTCGGCTTCCGAAAGATCGCAAGCCTACTTTAACTAATCGCATCCATACAGAAAAAATACGCTTTCCGCAGTAGTTAAAAAAGAGAATTCTTACGAAGAAAAAAATGAATTAATTGAAAATTATGCCAATTCCGATAGTTTAATTCGGGTCCGCACGGTTGGAGTTGATGGGCCTTTTGTAAATCAGGAAGGAAATACATATTCGAAGTCGTCATCTAGTGGCGATGCTGAAACTAGCTTAAATGAGCCAGAGATTTCGACTGTTTCGCATAAAAAGAAAGCGGAAGATATCAATCTAGTTCAAAAGACGGCTACTAACATTAAAGCGGGACGTATTCTTGAATCCATGGTCGAAGGGGCTGTCGAGAATTTGGATGCAGGTTTCTTCGAGAGTATGAGTAAGAACTTGTGGAGTTACTTCGGCCGAAACGCCATCAACATGGTGCTAAACGTAATCTCAAAGCCCGGCATGACTGAGCCAATCATTGCTGATGGCATTTCCGTGATCGCGAAATATTTGTATGCAGGCGTAGTCATCACTGCTGATGAAAGGGAAAAAATAACCAGCTGGGCTGTTAAACGAAAAGATCTTGGACTTTCGCGTTTCTTGGATCGTCGCACCAGTTCAGATTTTTCCAAAGATGATTCCGATCATGAGGTCAACGTCGCGGCTATTATGGAAAGCACTAGGCGCAATCTATCGCAAAAAAAGCCTGACCTTAAATCAATACAAACAAATATTTATAAGTTGGCCCGCAGCGCTGATGAGGCTGATATCAAAATAATCATGGATACGCTTGTTGGCCATCAGTGGGCGAACTATATCTTGATACCTATCGCTTCAAGGGCGATAGGTGACGGGCGCGTCGATTTATTTGAGGCTATGTGGCGTCAGGCGCCGGATTATTTTTTTCAGCATTGGATAGAAATCACAGATCGCGTCCTTTCTTCCTCGATCCCGGACCCGTTTTCCATTCGATACTTAACAAACTTTGTTGACAATATGCTGGCCAAAGGCGGTTCTTTTGATGCTGAAAGAATTTTGGAGATACTCGACGTCCGTAATAGAGATGAGTACACCGAGTTCAAGCAGTTTATTCTCGCAAGGCAGGCAGAAGTTGCCGGCCATGCTAAGCCTGGCAAGGAAATTGGTGATTCCTGAAAAATTACTTAGTTCGGTTGCAAATTGAGAATTCAGGGGGAT
>JAIXQV010000186.1 GCA_027485535.1 Oxalobacteraceae bacterium
ACTGAACTACCACTCCTGAAACTACACATTGCAGCTGACTTGTTGGTGGGTGCTGAGAGGCTCGAACTCCCGACCTACGCCTTGTAAGGGCGCCGCTCTACCAACTGAGCTAAGCACCCGCCGGAAACTTGTGTGACGTCCGCGCTAGTCAGTCTGCGCCGACGTTTGTCACCACGTCGGGCAAACCATTAGTTTAGCGCATCTTTCAAGGCCTTGCCAGGTTTGAATTTCGGCACTTTAGACGCCGGGATCTTGATCTCTTCACGTGTGCGAGGATTACGTCCGATACGTTCGGCACGCGCAGTCACAGCAAAAGTACCGAAGCCGGCCAAGGTCACCGTATCGCCGTTTTTCAATGTGTGAGCAACTGCATCGATCATGGCTTCCAGTGCACGGCTAGCGGAGGCTTTCGAGATGTCGGCTGCTTTAGCGATTTCATCAATTAGTTCAGTTTTGTTCACTGAATTCCCCTCAGGCATATAGTTGAGATTGTTCTTCCGAAGAAAAGCGGTTTTTGACAACCGCTCGACCGCAGGCGGCGTCGCATAGCCGCAGCGAGGGGCTATTAAACTCGGCAGCACACGCGAGTGTCAAGAAATTTGCCAGAGACTTTCAGAGATGATCCGTTTCGTTATCAGGATGAGCATCTCTTGCGCGCAAATGCAAAAAAATCTCTCACTAACCCATGAAAAAAGCGCTCCGAGGAGCGCTTTTCTGTGGTAAGCGCGAGTGATTCCTAATGCTTCACCACGCGTGGTTCAACTTGTTTCTCAGTAGATGCGGTTGCAGTTTCTGTACTCGTTTCTTCCTCTGCAATCGGTACTGGTTTGCGCTCAAGTGCAACGTCAAGTACCTTGTCGATCCAACGCACCGACACAATCTCTAACGCATTTTTGACGTTGGCTGGAATCTCGGCGAGATCTTTCACGTTTTGTTCAGGTATCAGCACCGTCTTGATGCCACCACGCATCGCAGCCAACAATTTTTCCTTCAAACCACCGATGGGCAGTACTTCACCCCGCAGCGTGATCTCACCGGTCATGGCAACATCAGCGCGTACTGGTATGCCAGTGAACACGGATACCAATGCAGTGGTCATCGCAATACCCGCCGAAGGACCATCTTTTGGCGTTGCACCCTCTGGTACGTGGATGTGGATGTCGGTTTTATCAAAGACATCATTGGGGATGCCCAGCACGCGTGCCCGGCTACGAACCACCGTACGCGCAGCCTCGATGGATTCTTTCATCACATCGCCGAGCGTACCGGTACGGATCGTGTTGCCCTTACCCGGCATGGTCATCGCCTCGATGGTCAACAGATCACCGCCAACCTCGGTCCAGGCCAAACCAACCACTTGCCCGATTTGGTTCTCTTTCTCGGCGACGCCAAAATCATAGCGACGCACACCAAGGAATTTGTCGAGGTTGCGGCTGCTGACCGAAACTTTCTTTTCGCCACCCTTGAGCAGCAACATCTTCACTACTTTGCGGCAGATTTTCGAGATCTCGCGATCAAGCGATCGCACACCCGCTTCACGCGTGTAGTAGCGAATGATGTCGCGAATAGCAGGCTCGGCGATCACGATCTCGTTTTCTTTCAAGCCGTTGTTCTTCACCTGCTTGGGCAACAGATAGCGCTTCGCAATATTCAGCTTTTCATCTTCGGTATAACCGGCAAGACGAATCACCTCCATACGATCCAGCAAGGCTGGCGGAATATTGAAACTGTTCGACGTCGCTACAAACATCACGTCGGACAGATCGAAATCTACCTCGACATAGTGATCGCTAAAGGTGTGGTTCTGCTCCGGGTCTAACACCTCCAGCAAAGCCGATGATGGATCACCACGGAAATCTTGACCGAGCTTATCGATTTCATCGAGCAGGAACAATGGGTTACGCACACCAGACTTGGTCAGGCTCTGAAGAATCTTGCCCGGCATAGAGCCGATGTAGGTACGGCGATGGCCACGAATCTCGGCTTCGTCGCGCACACCGCCCAATGCCATGCGCACAAACTTGCGATTGGTCGCGCGAGCAATCGACTGACCCAGCGAAGTCTTACCCACACCCGGGGGGCCGACGAAGCACAAAATAGGCGCCTTCACCTTCTCAACGCGCTGCTGAACCGCAAGGTACTCAAGAATTCGTTCCTTGATCTTGTCGAGACCATAGTGGTCGTCTTCCAGTACCTTCTCGGCATGCGCAAGGTCGTTATTCACCTTGGACTTCTTGCGCCAAGGTAGACCAATCAGGGTATCGATATAGTTCCGCACCACGGTCGCCTCGGCTGACATCGGCGACATCAGCTTCAGTTTCTTCAGCTCGTTTTGCGCTTTTTCGCGCGCCTCTTTCGGCATCTTGGCGGCGATGATTTTCTTGTCCAGCTCTTCCAGATCGGCGCCCTCTTCACCCTCGCCCAGTTCTTTCTGTATCGCCTTGACTTGTTCGTTCAGGTAGTACTCGCGCTGGGATTTCTCCATCTGGCGCTTGACGCGACCACGAATGCGCTTCTCGACTTGCAGAATATCCAGCTCCGCCTCCAGCTGGCCGAGCAAATGCTCATGCCGTTTGGCGACATTAAAGATTTCAAGGATTTTTTGCTTTTGCTCTAGCTTCAAGGGCAAGTGCGCAGCGATCGTGTCAGCCAAACGGCCAGCATCATCAATACCTGCCAATGAGGTCAGAATTTCAGGGGGAATCTTCTTGTTCAGCTTTACGTATTGGTCGAACTGCTGAACGATCGCGCGCCGCATGGCCTCGACCTCAGCATCGTCACCGGACTCTGACTCCACTGGCGACAGTTCAGCCATGAAGTGGGTTTCGGTCTCGCTGATATGGTGAATCCGGGCGCGCTGCGCACCCTCGACCAGCACCTTGACGGTACCGTCCGGCAGTTTCAGCATCTGCAAAATATTCGCGATGCAGCCGATCTCGTAAATATCGTCAGCGGATGGCTCATCCTTGGTCGCCGCTTTCTGAGCGGCCAGCATGATGCTCTTGCCCTGTTCCATCGCGGCCTCGAGCGCCTTGATCGACTTTGGGCGACCAACGAACAATGGGATCACCATGTGCGGGAAGACCACGACATCACGCAAAGGAAGCAAAGGCAACTGGGTGGGTTCGGTGGTCAGATCTGTGATCGTCATGATGCGCCTTTAAGTGAATACTCTGCTGCATGTTGGCGCAAAGACCGGAAAAGCAAGGCCTATGCGCAACGGTAAGGACCTAATCCTACTCCGAGGCACCTGAAAACCTGCTTTTAGCCGGGTTTCTTCAGGGAGAATCGGCTGAAACAGGCATTTCATAACGCCTTTTCGGGGAAAAAGAACGAAAAAAGCCACTCGAGAGGGTTTTCCCGGTGGCTTTTCGACCGAAGCCCTTACTTTGGATTTGATTGTACTGCGTTTGTTCAGAAATCGTTGCTGAATCGCTGTTTTTCAGCAAGAAATTGCGAGTTTGTTAGGAAATTCGGCCCTTATTTGGCGCCGGACACCTTAGGCTGCTCATGGTAAATCAACAGTGGCTTGGCACCATTGGTGATGGTGTTCTCGTCGATGACGACCTTGGCAACGTTTTGTTCATTCGGCAGCTCGAACATCACATCGGTCAGCGAGTGTTCGACAATCGAACGCAGGCCACGAGCACCGGTCTTGCGCGCCAGCGCCTTCTTGGCAATCGCATGCAACGCACCCGGGCGGACTTCCAGTTCGGCGCCTTCCATCTCCAGCAGCTTGCTGTACTGCTTGATCAGGGCATTCTTAGGCTCAACCAGGATCTGTATGAGGGCTTCCTCGGTCAATTCTGCCAGCGTCGCCACAACAGGCAAGCGACCCACCAACTCGGGGATCAAGCCGAACTTGATAAGGTCTTCTGGCTCGACATCCTGCATCTTCTGGCTGTCGGCGCCGCCGCTCTTGCTCTTGACGGTCGCCGAGAAACCGATGCTGCTCTTCTCGGACCGATCGGAAATAATCTTTGCCAAGCCGTCGAATGCTCCACCACAGATGAACAGAATATTGGTGGTGTCGATCTGCACGAAATCCTGATTCGGGTGCTTGCGACCACCCTGCGGCGGCACCGATGCCATGGTGCCTTCAATCAGCTTTAGCAGCGCCTGCTGTACACCTTCACCCGATACGTCGCGCGTGATTGAGGGGTTATCTGACTTACGAGAAATCTTGTCGATCTCATCAATGTAGACAATGCCCCTTTGCGCCTTTTCAACCTCGTAGTTGCAGTTTTGCAGCAGCTTCTGAATGATGTTTTCGACGTCTTCACCGACGTAGCCAGCTTCAGTCAACGTGGTCGCATCCGCAATCACGAAAGGCACGTTCAGCATACGCGCCAGTGTTTGCGCCAATAGTGTCTTGCCCGAACCGGTTGGGCCGATCAGCAGAATGTTGCTCTTGGCCAGTTCAACTTCATCTTTCTTACCAAGATGGCGCAGCCGCTTGTAGTGGTTGTAAACCGCCACCGATAGAGTGCGCTTGGCAGCCTCTTGCCCAATCACGTACTGACCGAGCAAATCGCAAATCTCTTGCGGGGTAGGCAGATCGGATTTCGGCGTGACGGTTTCTACCGCCGAGGCCTCATCACGGATGATGTCATTGCAAAGGTCGATGCACTCGTCGCAAATGAACACCGACGGACCGGCGATCAGTTTTTTGACCTCGTGCTGGCTCTTGCCACAAAATGAGCAATAAAGCAACTTCTCGCCGCTGGATGACTTCTTCTCGGACATGGCTATCTAATACCGTAAATATGCGGCGATCTTACCTGTGAAAGTGGATTCCGTCACGCCGATAAGGGGTAACCCGAGCCCAGGTTGGCCGAAATGCCTATATTGCCCATATGGAAAGATACCGGTCATCGACCGGTATCTCGCCGTTAGCTACGGTGGGTCAGCACCTTGTCGATCATGCCGTACTCAACCGCCTGGTCAGCCGACATAAAGTTGTCTCGGTCGGTGTCTTTGGCGATCTGGTCGATGCTCTGGCCGGTTTTTTCCGCAAGGATCGCGTTCAGTCGCTCGCGCAGGTAGAGAATCTCGCGGGCCTGAATCTCGATGTCTGCCGCCTGACCAGATGCACCGCCTAGAGGCTGGTGAATCATGATGCGCGAGTTGGGCAGCGAGAAACGCTTGTCCTTGGCACCCGCTGATAACAGGAAGGCACCCATCGAGGCGGCCAGACCGGTGCAGAGTGTCGATACATCGGGCTTGATGAACTGCATGGTGTCGTAGATCGCCAAACCTGCCGATACCGAGCCACCGGGCGAGTTGATGTACAAAGAGATGTCTTTGTCCGGGTTCTCGCTCTCGAGGAACAGGAGCTGGGCCACCACCAGATTGGCGGTGTGATCATTCACCGGCCCAACCAGAAAAATCACTCGCTCTTTCAACAAGCGCGAGTAGATATCGTAGGCACGCTCGCCGCGGCCGCTCTGCTCGATCACCATCGGCACCATGCCGAGCATGTCAGTATCGAGAGCGGACTTGCGATGAAAATCTGTCATGGTGTTTCCTGTAATGGGAGGTTGTTCGATCAGCCGTTCATCAGATCATCGAACGGGACCTGTTTCTCAGTGACCTTTGCCTTCGACAGCACAAAGTTAACGACATTCTCTTCGACCACCATCGCCTCGACATCCGCCAGACGGTTGCGGTCGCTCAGGTAGTGCTTCACGACCTGATCCGGATTTTCGTAGGCCTTGGCAAACTCTTCTATCCAGGCGCGCACCTGCTCGCCGGTGGCTTGCAAAGTATTAGCCTTCACCAGCTCTGACATGATCAGGCCGATGCGCACACGACGGTCGGCTTGCTCGGCAAACATATCCGGCGAGATGGGCAGATCAGCTACCTGCATGCCGCGCTGGCGCATGTCTTGACGCATAAACTCGGCGAGTCGTTCGGAGTCTTGCTCCAGCAACGCCTTTGGCACGTCGAGCTCAGCAACTTTGGCCAGTGCATCGAGTACGCTGGTTTTGGTTTTTGCTTTGACCCGGCCACCAACTTCACGTTCGAGGTTGGCGCGAATATCGTCACGCATTTTTTGCAGATCACCACTGGGAACGCCGAGGCTTTCCGCGAAATGGCTGTCGACGTCAGGCATGTGAGCCCACTCGACTTTCTTCAGCGTGATGGTGAATTCTGCTGTCTTACCAGCGACTTCCTTGCCGTGGTAATCCTCCGGGAAGGTGAGCGGGAACGTCTTGGACTCGCCCTGCTTCAGGCCAACGACGGCGTCTTCGAATTCTTTCAGCATCTGGCCTTCGCCCAGCAAGAAGGGGAAGTTCTCGCCCTTGCCGCCGCTGAACTCAACGCCATCAATCCTGCCAACGAAATCAATGGTGACGCGATCGCCAGTGTGTGCGGAGGCGTCAGGACCACCATCGCCATGCTCGCCGGCTTCACCTTTGGTGTGGTAGTGCACACGTTGGCGACGCAGAATGTCGATGGTTTTGTCGATCTCGGCATCCGTCACTTGCGCGACGCTCTTCTCGACTTCAATGCCAGACAAGTCGCCCAGTTTCACCTCGGGGTAGACCTCAAAGGTGGCTTGAAATACCAGCGCACCATCAACCTGCTCATCAGCTTTCGGCTCGATGCGCGGGAAACCCGCCACGCGTAGGTTGTTTTCGGCAGTCACTGTGCCGAAGGCGCGACCCACTTTGTCGTTCAGCACCTCGCTCTCGACCATGGCACCAAACTGCGCGGCAACCATCTTCAGCGGGGCCTTGCCCGCCCGGAAGCCAGGGAATTTCGCAGAACGTGCGCGCACCTTGAGGCGCTTCTCGACCTCCTCGTTGACCTCGGCCAGCGGCACGGTCAGGGTAATGCGGCGCTCGAGTTTTTCCAGGGTTTCAACAGCAGTTGCCATGTGCATCGTCCAAAAAGGTTAAACAAGTTGTCTGGTGCGAGGAGGGGGACTCGAACCCCCACACCATTGCTGGCGTCAGGACCTAAACCTGGTGCGTCTACCAATTTCGCCATCCTCGCAGCAACGAACCGGGGCTAGTGAGCTTGCCAGTCCGTTTTAAGAAATGCAAAGGGCGACCTGCGTCAAAGCGGTCGCCCTGCGTCGCCATGGTAGTGGCTGTTTGACTTAAGCCCGAGATTTTACTTTAAATCCGCCTCACTCTGAACCATGCCGCGTACAGCGCCGGCAGAAAAAGCATGGTCAGCAAGGTCGCCACCACTAAACCACCCATAATCGCCACCGCCATGGGCCCCCAGAACACCGACCTAGACAGCGGAATCATGGCCAGGACCGCGGTTGCGGCGGTCAGCGAGATGGGCCGGAAACGCCGTACCGCCGAGCCCACAATCGCGTCCCAGGCTGGAATACCGGCGGCGATGTCCTGCTCGATCTGGTCGATCAGAATCACCGAGTTTCGGATAATCATGCCAAACAAGGCAATCACCCCCAGCTGCGCCACAAAGCCGAATGGCCGCTGCAGCAACAGCAGCGCCAGCGCGGCGCCGGCTACACCCAGCGGTCCGGTCAGGAACACCAGCATGGAACGCGAGAAGCTATGCAGCTGAAGCATCAGCAGCGTGAACACGATGAAAATCACTAACGGCACATTGGCCGCAATCGCCTGCTGCGCCTTGCCACTGTCAGCAATCGCGCCCGCCAGCTTCACCGTGTAACCCGCCGGCAGCGTTGCGCGAATGGGCTCAAGCAGCGGATCGATCTGTGAAGACACGGTCGGCCCTTGAATGCCGTCCATCACATCGGACTGCACCGTGATCGACCAGTCGCGGCCCTCGCGCCACACCACGCCCGGCTCCCAGACAAAGCGCGGCGTCGCCAACTGCGCCAAGGGCACTGCGCGACCATTACCGACCGGGATATTGACGTTGCTAAGCGCCGAGATCGTCGAGCGCTCATCGACGGGTTGCCGGATCACGATATCGATCAGCTTATCGTTCTCCCTGAACTGCCCGATGGTGGTACCCGACAAAATCGTATTCGCCGCCTGCATCAGCGCCTGCGAGGTCAGCCCAAGCGCCCGCAGCTTGGCCTGATCAACATCAATTCGCAGCACCTTGACCGACTCATTCCAATTGTCGTTGACGCCAACGGCATTCGGGTTCTTGCGCATCACCGCCTTCACCTGGTCGGCCAGTTGTCGCACCGTGGCCATATCCGGGCCAGTCACTTTGAACTGCACCGGATACGGCACGGGTGGACCATTCGGTAACAACTTCACGCGACCGCGCACTTCCGGAAAATCGGTCTTGAATGCCTCGATGATCTTCAGACGCAAGGCATCGCGCGTCTTTTTGTCTACGGGCAGTAGCACCACTTGCGCCACATTCGATTGCGGGAAGATCTGGTCCAGCGGCAAGTAGAAGCGCGGGCTACCGGTGCCGACATAGGCCGTCACACTTTCAACACCGGGTTGCTTCATCACGAACTGCTCAAATTTTTTCGCTTGCGCCTCGGTGGCTGCATACGAAGAACCCTCCGGCAACCACAACTCGACCATCAGTTCCGGGCGGCTCGAGTCTGGAAAAAATTGAAGCTCAACAAAGCGAAAGCCAAACACGCCTAGTGCAAATCCAGCCAGCGTCAGCGCAATCGTGGTCTTGCGCCACTCGACGCACCAATTCACTACACCTTTGAGGCGAGTATAAAAAGGCGTATCAAACAACTCATGATGCCCATCGGCGCTAGTCGCCGGCTTCACCTTGAGCAGCACATAACCCAGGTAAGGTGTGAACAGCACTGCCACCAGCCATGAGATCAACAACGCGATCACATTCACCGAGAACATCGAGAAGGTGTACTCACCCGCCACCGATTTCGCAAAACCAATCGGTAGAAAACCCGCTGCGGTAATCAAGGTACCGGTCAACATCGGCATCGCGGTCGAGGTGTAGGCAAAGGTCGCAGCGTCGAAACGCGATAGACCCTCCTCCATTTTTCGCACCATCATCTCAACCGCAATGATGGCGTCATCCACCAGCAGGCCCAGCGCAATAATCAGCGCGCCTAGCGAGATCTTGTGCAGGTCAATCCCAAACACGCGCATGGTCAGGAAGGTTGCCGCCAGCACCAGCGGTATCGTCAACGCCACAACCAGCCCGGGGTAGATATCGATGCGCCAGGGCTTGGTGTGCAGCCCGAGCGATATAAAGCTCACCGCGAGCACGATCAGCACCGCTTCTGCCAAGACTTTCAGGAATTCATTCACCGACTGGCTGACTGCGCGCGGCTGGTCAGCGACACGCTCGAGCGTGATACCGACCGGCAGCTTGGCTTGAATCTGCTGCGCCTTGGCATCCAGCGATCGACCTAGCTCGATAATATCCCCGCCCTTCTCCATCGACACGCCAAGGCCGACCACTTCCTTGCCATTGAAACGCATCTTGTCGCGCGGTGGATCGCTGTAGCTGCGCGTCACCTTTGCAAAATCTCCCAGCCGGAAGTTATTGCCATTCACGCGCAGGGGAATATCTTCAATCTCTTGCGTCGATCGTACCTGGCCCGAAACACGCACTTGCAGGTTGTCAGTGGGCGTCACCAGTACGCCACTGCCCTGCAATGCGTTCTGTGCATTGATCTGCTGAACAATCAGATCAAACGGTACACCGAGCTGCGCAAATTTCTTGCTCGAGAATTCGATGAAGATTTTTTCATCCTGCACACCGTACAACTCGACCTTGGAAACCGTTTTCACGGCCAGCAACTGCTGACGAACAAAGTCGGCATAGTCCTTCACCTCGGCCATGGTAAATCCATCGCCGGACAGGGCGAAGATCGAGCCGAAGGTATCGCCAAATTCATCATTGAAGAACGGGCCTTGCACACCGCCGGGCAGGGTATAGCGCATGTCGCCGATCTTCTTGCGCACCTGATACCAGACACCCTGTACCTCTTTCGGCGGGGTGGATTCGCGCAGCTCGAGGATGATCAGTGTTTCGCCGGGCTTGGAATAGCTCCGGATTTTGTCGACGTACGGCGTCTCTTGAAGTTTTTTCTCTAGCTTGTCGGTGACTTGCTCCGCCATCTGCACCGAACTCGCGCCCGGCCAGTACGCGCGCAGCACCATGGCACGAAACGTAAACGGTGGATCCTCATCCTGGCCCAGCTTCTCGTAGCTCATGATGCCGCCCAACAGCAGCACCACCATCAGATAGCGGATAAACGGGATATGCTCCAGCGCCCACCGCGAAAGATTCAGGCGTTCCCTCATTGCGAGGCTCCGGTGCTGCTGGCTGGCCGACCCAGAATGCTGACCTTCTGCCCCTCACGCAGCAGATTCACACCAGCGATCACCACCTCTTGCCCGGCATCCAGCCCCGAGGCCACCACAATCTCATTGCCCTGAGGGCCTGCGACCTCAATCGGTACCAACTTCACCTTGCCCTTCTCGACCACCCATACCGAGGTCTTGCCTTGATCGTTCAGTAGCGCTGATAGCGGCACGCGGATACCCGGCGGCATCGGCGCGCTGAAGCTTACCGTTGCAGTCATACCCAAGCGAATATCGGCGGTGGCTTTGGGTAGCGCCACGCGCGCGCTGAAGGTACGCGTGGCAGGGTCTGCAGCGGGCGCAATCTCACGCACCACGCCGGGTATGGCGTTGTCGCGCTGCGCCCAAGTGCGAACTGTCACCGACTTGGCTTGGCGAATCGCCTCGACCCTGTCCTCCGGAATGCTCACCCTCACCTCGATAGCGCCGGTGCGCGCCAGCCTGACCACGGGCGAGCCAGCCGGCACCACCTGACCCACCTCGGCATCAATACCGGTCACCACACCCTCTGCATCCGCCACCAACGTGGTGTAGCTGCTTTGATTGGTTTGCACCTTCAGCCCCGCGCTGGCTTGATCATGCGCGGATTGCGCTGCCTTGAAGCTAGCCTCTTTGACGTCGAGCACCGCCTGGCTGACAAAGTTTTTTGCACGCAGCTCGCGGTAGCGCTCCAGATCCGCCTTGGCCAAGGCTAATTGGCTATCGGCCGCGCTGACCGCAGCTTTGGCTTGCGCCTGTGCCAGCTGTAAATCGGCAGGATCAAGTTGCATCAGCACCTGCCCACGCTTAACTAAGGAGCCCACCTCTACCTTGCGCGCGATGATCTTGCCACCGACACGAAATCCCAGCCGCGACTCATAGCGAGGAACCACCTCACCCGACAGCTCCATCGATGCCTCCGTGCTACCCGGCGCCAGAGTCAGAGTACGGACGGGACGAATATCCTCGCTTTGCTCGATTTTCTTCGAGCATCCGGCGAGGCCGACTAGCGCTGCCAGCAACAGATACCCGCCGACAGCGGCGGCGGAACGGCGAAACGGGGAGAAAGTGGACACCTTGGAATTCCTTTACTATCGCGGCGGCTCAGGGATTGGCTGCCGGAGTCTAACTGACTTTAGAGTTAATAATTATACGAGCCAACATGCCAAATCAGCATTACGAAAATTTCCCGGTCGCCTCGCCGCTGCTGCCCGCCCATCTTCGAGCGCCGGTCCGGGTGATTTATGCCTTTGCCCGTAGCGCGGATGATTTGGCCGACGAAGGCGACGCCACACCAGAAACGCGGCTCGCAGCACTCAAGGCCTATACCGCAGAGCTGCAACGTATCGACACCAACCAAGCCCCGCAGACCGAGCTATTCCAGCAACTGGCGAGCACGCTGCGGCAATATGGTCTTGCCACCCAGCCTTTGCATGATCTGCTGTCGGCGTTCAGCCAAGATGTGGTGCAGACCCGTTACCAGACTTTTGAGGAATTGCTCGACTACTGCGCTCGCTCGGCCAATCCCGTCGGGCGCATCATGCTCGGCCTGTTCAGCCAGGATCAGCCGCCGCACTTGGAGCGAAGTGATGCGATCTGCAGCGCTCTACAGATTATTAATTTTTTGCAGGATGTCGCCATCGACTGGGACAAAGCCCGGATTTACCTGCCCCAAGAAGATCTGCAGCGCTTTGGTGTGAGTGAGCAGCAGATTGCCAATGCCGAGGTGGACTCGCGCTGGCGTGCGCTCATGGCGTTTGAGGTCGAGCGTGCACGCCAACTCATGCGCTCAGGTGCCCCGTTAGCGCTCGATATGCCCGGCCGGTTCGGCTGGGAGTTGCGCTTGATCGTACTTGGTGGCCTGCGCATTCTGGAAAAAATTGAAGCGGTCGGGTTCGACGTATTTCGGCACCGGCCCACCCTCAACAAGCGCGACTGGCTGCTAATGGGCTGGCGTGCGTTACGCTTTGTCGTTTAGCATTCGGTGCGCCGCGCTGCGGCATTGTCTATAAATCGGTCATGACGCCTGAACAGTATTGCCAACAAAAAGCAGCGCAGAGCGGCTCCAGCTTTTATTACAGCTTTCTTTTCCTGCCCCCGCAGCGGCGGCAGGCAATTACCGCACTGTATGCGTTCTGCCGCGAAGTTGATGACGTGGTCGATGAAAGCAGCGACCCGCAAGTAGCGCGTACCTCACTCGGCTGGTGGCGCAGCGAGATCGCCCGCATGGCGCAAGACCAACCCAGTCATCCCGTCACGCGCGCGCTGCAGCCACATATCAAAACATTCGACCTGCCGATTGATCAGCTGCTGGCGGTGATCGATGGCATGGAAATGGATCTCAGCCAGACGCGTTATCTCGATTTCAAAGCACTGGAGCATTACTGCTGGCATGTGGCCAGCGTGGTCGGGCTGCTGTCGGCACGTATCTTCGGTATCACCGACCAGCGCACACTGCAGTATGCGGAGAAACTCGGGCTGGCGTTTCAGCTCACGAACATCATTCGAGATGTCGGCGAAGACGCTCGCCGCGATCGTATCTATCTGCCGATTTCAGAATTACAGCAGTTCGAGGTACCTGCTTCTGAAATACTCAATGCCAAACACAGCGACCGCTTTGAACGTCTGATGCGTTTTCAGGCCGAGCGCGCGCAGCGCTATTACGATGAAGCCTTCGCGCTACTGCCGCCGCAAGATCGACGCGCGCAACGCGCTGGTCTGATCATGGCGGCGATCTATCGCACGCTACTCGACGAAGTCGAACGCGACGGTTTCCGTGTACTGCAGCACCGTATCTCGTTAACACCGCTGCGGAAACTCTGGCTTGCCTGGAAAACCTGGGTTCGCGGCTGAGATGCGCCCAAGCACCGTCGCGGTCATCGGAGCCGGCTGGGCTGGCTGCGCGGCTGCGGTAGAACTCGCACGCGCTGGTGCGCAAGTTACGTTGTATGAAGCCGCCCGTATTGCCGGTGGTCGCGCGCGCCGCATCGAGTACCAAGGCAACACGCTCGATAACGGCCAACATATTCTGCTGGGTGCCTACCGCGAATCGCTTCGAATGATGCGGATGGTCGGATTGCAGCCTTCGCAGCTGCTACTCCGACTACCGCTACAGATGCGTTATCCGAACAGCGAAGACGGCATGGATTTGCTCGCGCCACGCCTGCCGCCCCCCCTGCATCTGGCACTTGGTGTGCTGCGCGCCAAGGGCTTATCGCTCGCTGACAAGCTATCGCTTGCGCGTTTCGCGAGTGCCGCACGCTGGATGGGTTGGCAATTAAATCTTGATTGCACAGTCTCTGAGTTACTGGAACGTTTCGAGCAAACCGATCGACTCACCCAATTGATGTGGCGACCTCTGTGCATCGCTGCGCTCAACACACCGCCCGAGCGCGCATCGGCCAAGGTCTTCCTTGCGGTGCTGCGCGACAGCTTAGGGGCCAGCCGCGCCGCCTCCGACATGCTGCTGCCGCGCGCCGACTTGAGCGCGCTATTCCCCGATGCGGCAATTGCATGGCTGCAGAAACACGGCGGCAAAGTGATGCTGGGGAATCGTGTGAGCGCAATCCATTATGACGAGAGCTGCTGGATGATCAGCAGCGAGCAACAGTCAGATAACTACCAACACGTCGTGATCGCAAGCTCGGCAGCGCATGCGCAATCGCTAGTGCGTGGGATGGACGGTGCGCTCGCGGACATGCTTGATTTTGAGTATGAAGCGATCACCACTTGCTACCTGCAATACGCACC
>JAIXQV010000013.1 GCA_027485535.1 Oxalobacteraceae bacterium
ACTTTGTTGCGCAGTACCTCGGGCAGCAAAGGACGGACTGCCTGACCCAGCTTCATCGCTGTGCCAAATAACTGCTGACGCGGCAGCGCCTCTTTCAGCGCAGTACGAACCAGCTGCTGCGCAAACGGACGTTGCACCTGCTGCTCGACAACCTCGCGTCCGATATCAATCAAACGCCCATAATTCACGCCGGAGGGGCAGGTCGTCTCGCAGTTACGGCAAGTCAGACAGCGATCGAGATGCAGCTGCGTTTTTTCCGTTGCAGGCTTACCTTCGAGGACTTGCTTGATCAGATAGATTCGACCGCGTGGGCCATCAAGCTCATCACCGAGTAATTGATAGGTGGGGCAGGTCGCGGTGCAGAACCCGCAGTGCACGCACTTGCGCAGGATAGCGTCTGCTTCCTGACCTTGTGGCGTGTCTTTGATGAAATCAGCGAGATTGGTTTGCATCGTCAGAAATCGGTATACATACGGCGCGGATTGAAAATACCGGCCGGGTCGAAAGCCTGTTTTAAGTTGCGATGAATATTCGCCACGGCTGGCGCCAGCGGCTGAAACACACCGACCGATGTATCACCACCTTTGTACAGCGTGGCATGACCACCAGCAGCAGCGACTACAGAACGAATCGTCGCTGCGTCTGCGCTGGTTTTCAACCAACGCAGCGCACCACCCCATTCGATCATCTGCTCACCCGGCAATGCCAGGGGTGGCGCAACCGTTGGCAGCGACAGTCGCCAGAGGCCCTGCGGCGGCACTGAAAAGAATGTATGCGACTGTTCACGCACACCATCCCAAAATATTTCTGCGTCCGGCAAATCAGCACCACCCATTTTTGCGACAGCAGCATCAACCGCTGCCTGTGCTCCGGACAATCGCACGTAAAGATGGCCGTCTACCCAGCAAGATGCTGACAACGGTAGCGGTTGCCCGCCCCAGATATTGAGCTGATGCAGCGCGTCTTTCTCGCTCATCGAAAACTGCAAGGAGTGCTGCGCGAATGGACGCGGCAATACCTTCAGGGATACTTCAAGAATCAAACCCAGCGTACCGAGTGAGCCCGTCAGCAACCTAGATACATCGTAGCCGGCAACGTTCTTCATCACCTGGCCACCAAAGTGCAATACTTCACCTTTACCATCCATCAGCACGGTGCCGAGCACAAAGTCACGCACCGAACCTACTGCCTGCCGGCGCGGACCCGATAGACCACTCGCCACAATGCCACCCACGGTCGAAAGGCCGTCAAAGCGGGGCGGCTCGAATGCCAGCATCTGCTTCTTCTCGGCCAAAGCTTTACCGATCTCGCGCAAGTTAGTGCCCGCACGTGCGGTGATCACGAGCTCGGTAGGGTCATACGAAATAATGCCGCTGTAGGCAGTGGTATCGAGCAACTCGCCATTCAGCTCTTGCCCGTACCAGTCCTTAGTACCATTGCCGCGAATACGCAGTGCGGTGCCGCTACGCGTAGCCGATATGATGCGATCCCGAAACTGCTGCAATACCTGATCCATGGTGTTTATATTTTTCGACGATCTCAGAAGCGGGGCAGGTCGGGAAATTTCAGCGCGCCGCGTTGGACGTGCATTTTTCCGTACTCAGCGCAACGCTGCAGCGTGGGGATAGCTTTATCGGGGTTGAGCAGGAACACCGGATCAAATGCGCGCTTGACCGCGAAGAATGCCTCGCGCTCTTCTGGCGCGAACTGTACGCACATGGAATTGATTTTCTCGATACCAATCCCGTGCTCACCTGTAATAGTGCCGCCGACTTCGACACACAGCTCCAAAATAGCGGCGCCGAATTTTTCGGCGCGATCAAACTCGCCGGGGGTATTGGCATCGAACAAAATCAAAGGGTGCAAATTACCGTCACCCGCGTGGAATACATTCGCACAGCGCAGGCCATAGGTTTTTTCCATCTCGGCGATCCCGAGCAGCACTTT
This sequence comes from Oxalobacteraceae bacterium, assembly GCA_027485535.1. Classification (GTDB taxonomy): domain Bacteria; phylum Pseudomonadota; class Gammaproteobacteria; order Burkholderiales; family Burkholderiaceae_D; genus Pernthalerella. The sequence goes on from JAIXQV010000013.1 coordinate 1,948, forward strand.
CGCTAAGTACTTACGCGGGATAGTGCCATCCATGCAGTAGTAATCTGGTGAGATACGTCCGGCAGCGGGAAATGCATTTTTGCGACCCGACCAAAACCTGACGCGCTCTGCCTCGGTATTGGATACCGCAATGGCTGTCGCTCCCGAGGCATTCATTACCTCAGTCATGCGTGCGATCTCTTCCTCTACTTCCTCCGGCGTACCGTCTGATTCACAGAGCAGAATCGCCTCGGCATTGATGTCATAGCCCGCTTTGACGAAGGGCTCGACCATACGCGAACTGGTCTTGTCCATCATCTCCAGACCTGCCGGAATAATGCCAGCCGCGATCACGTTGGCGACTGCATTACCGCCCTTTACCACGTCATCAAACGAGGCCATGATCACGCGCGCTTGCTGAGGCTTAGGAACCAATTTCACCGTGACCTCGGTCACCACACCTAACATACCCTCAGAGCCGATAAACACCGCGAGCAGATCAAGGCCGGGTGAATCCAAGCCTTCGCTACCAAGCTCAACCACCTCTCCCTCAATCGTGACCATACGCACGCGCAGCACGTTGTGTACGGTGAGGCCGTACTTCAAGCAGTGCACACCACCTGAGTTCTCAGCGACATTGCCGCCGATCGAGCAGGCAATCTGGGATGAAGGATCTGGCGCGTAGTACAAACCATGCGGATTCGCTGCTTCGGAAATCGCTAAATTACGCACGCCGGGTTGTACCACCGCAGTCCGTGAGTAAGGATCCAGCTTGAGAATGCGATTCAAGCGCGCGGTCGACAACACAACGCCATCTGCAATCGGCGTTGCGCCACCAGACAGCCCAGTGCCAGCGCCGCGCGGGACAATCTGTACGTTCAATCGATGGCAAGCGCGCAGCACAGCAATCACTTGTGCTTCGTTCTCGGGTAAGGCAACCACCATGGGTAGCTGCCGATAGGCTGACAAACCGTCGCACTCGTAGGGACGCGTGTCCTCTTCCTGATACAGGACCGCGTGCTTGGGTAGCGCCGCTTGCAGCGCAGCGACCACCTCGCGCTGACGCGCAAGCGAGAAGACGGGTTCTATTGGGGCGTTCATTTGGGCAGGAAAAAACCAGCAGAGGCAGACTTCGCCTCTCATCAACAAGGAGCGCTAGTCTATCGAATGCGCCAGCCTAAAAACGCTGATTTGAGCGCTCTAAGGCTGAAAAGGTTTGGTGGGAAGGTTGAAAGTTTTTGTGATGAACGGAATACCAAGCACCTTGATGTGGTCATCAGTGCGGCTGATGACCACAAATCGAGAGCGCCGACCGTAAAAGTGGCGAGATGAGCAAGTTTCATCGGCGCTGACCCATAAGACTATGCCGGGAAGCAAAAGTCCTTCTGATCAGATTACGTATCCGCGCTTGATGGTTCCTCTTCCTCGGAGATAGGTGGCCACTCTTCGTCGGAGCTCGATACATAATCAGCTTTAGTCAGCTTGAATGTATCAGCCGGAAGAGCACGACATACCTCAACCATGGCCGTCGTATTCGCCTCGACATCCTCGGCAAGTAGCCTAGCGTACTGGCTGATCACGGACGTCGCTAAATAACGTACAGGCGCTTCTAATTCAGAGATTGCCAACTCATCTGCGGCGTCTACGCTACCTTTGGATGAATCGTTCGCGTCGAAATGCCCGATGTTGACACCAAGTGCTTGAGGCAAGCGGGCGATCAAGAGTCGCGCAACACTCTTTTGTATCCAGCCATGAAATGCAGCTTGGAGCTCGACGCCCGTCATGCCCGGTTTAATCAAGTTCAGCGGTACAGCGCTGACCATCACTTCGGCGCATGCAGCCTTTAGGGTGGCTTCAATTTGTGCCACAATTTTTTGCGGCAGACCCATGCGTTGCCGATAGATCAGATCTAGCGCGGAGGTATTAATCGAAGAGTCTAGGTTGATGCAGGCTAGGGCGCGAGCAAAAAAGCCAACGGAATCCCCAAAGTGTTGTTCAATAGCAGTGAGTAAGGCATCGTGGATAATCTTCGCCTGCTCAATCGCCAGCGGATCTTGAAGTAGATCTATTGCGTCTGGTTGGACAGATTCATTCAGATACGCCAAGTAACCCAGCCGATGCCCGCCATCCACATAATGCTTTGTAGCTAGCGAAATATATTGGCACATTGGCTCGCCAAGCTTGACGGCGAGTGGTAGCGCCAAACCGTTCTGAAACAACGCGTTGGCAATCTTATGTGGAAGAAAGAATTTAGTATCGTAAGAAAGTCTGTTCAGGGCTGGACCCTTAACCTCACCGAAAGCGCATGTGAAGACAAAGTCGACTACGCCGACAGGCGAACAATCAGCGGCACGTAACACCTGCGCAAATGGGCTTTTCGAAAGCTTCGGCCCATATAATACGAGCTGAAATTCCTGCGCTCGCTCATCGCTGACCGAAGGCAGATGCAGACACGCTGGCGGTAAGCCGCCTTTTACTAGCGCCGCAAACAGCTCTATTGTCACTGAACCTTGGGCATACTTCCATGTATGATGTTCTGCGAGCTCGCTCAAATCGTCACCCAGCCACTCCACCAGACAACTAACCGCACCATCGTCGCCTTTGTCGGCAGCTCGAAAGAAAATATCTACCAAATTTTCTTTTAAGAATTGCGTCGGCTTGAGATTCCTGACTAGCGTCTCTACAACATCGAGACTTAGAAATTTTTTTTTCGAGTCCAAAACATGAAGCCAGATGTCGTTCCAGTCTAATTCAACCATAGTGAAGGTTTCTTTTTTTAGCTGAAATACTGCGTTGAGCTGTTTTGCATCACCCTCCCTGATCGTGTGCGCCATCAGTCGATCAAGCTTTGAATGAACCTCGCGCCAGCCCTCGACACCGCTTTGCACTAAACGTCTGAGTAGGATGCAATTTCCAACCTGAATCGTGTGCTGGTACAGATTTGATTGCTCGCCATGCTGAGTAAACAGATCGATGAAACGATCAAACAAATCAATATCCTGCAAATGTCTGAATATATCTTTAGGTAACGAGTTATATACAATGTCACCTGCGGCGTCTTCTTCAACCACGCAGGGCACAAGTCCTTCGTCCAGCATACGATGCACCAATTTGAGGTCGCCCTCCAGAATCGCTTTTTCGACACGAATCCAATCATCGCCCAGCTTCTTCATGCTTAACGAAAGGGATTGCCTCGCATTGAGCGTCGGCGGTGTGCTATTGGCGATAGTGTCCCCAACGATGGGCTGGGCTAGCGGTGACGTAGCAGGCGCTGCGGCGCCTATCGTCGGAGCATTAGGCTGCGCTACCGGTTGCTGTGGCGGCGGCGCATCATTGGCGTTTGGATTATTGGGAGCGGGAGCTAAGCCAGCTCCGAAGTTGACACTCATTGAATTCTCCTGCTTTCAAGGATACGTACGGGATGCACGCATCAACCACCGCTTGAGTAGCAAGAGCCGAGGCAACGTTCGCTGCAGAGGGCCTAAAGAAAAGAACTAATAGATTACTACGCGCCGTGTCCGATAATCGATTATTCAATCACAGGCTGCCGAAGGTGTCCTTCATCCACTGAAGAAACAACGACACTTCAGGCCTTTCGAGTACCTGTTTTTCATAGACCGCATAGTAGGCATGCGGTGGTGGGCCAGTCTGCACATCAAACACACGCACAAGTTCGCCAGCCTCAATCAGCTCACGCGCGAAGTGCGCGCGGGCCAGACCAACACCATGACCATGGCGCACCATCTCTTGGAGCAGCCCGAGATCATCCACACGGATGCCGGTCGTGGGCTCAGGCCAATCCAAACCTGCTGCCTCGAACCATGGCTGCCAAGGCTCGAGTGCGGAGCGAACCAGTGTCGCGTTCTTCAGATCGGCAGGTTCTTTCAGCTCATCGATCTGCGCAAGATACTTCGGGCTGGCGACAGCAAACGTCGGCTCCGAGAACAGTAACTCACACTGCAAATTCGGATAGCGGCCGGGACCGAAGCGTACTTCGAGATCGCTCTCAGCCAAAGCCAAGTCATACAAAGGCACTGAGAGAAATATCTCGACAGCAATATCGGGATGCGCTGTCGTAAATGACTCGAGATTCGGCACCAGTAAGTAGCGCGCGAAGGTGGGTGGTGCCGTAATTTTGAGTCGTGGCTGCACCGAGGCAGCACGGCGCGGCATCGGGAAGTCGGTCAGCGTACGAAGTGCTTGTCGAACCACATCGAGATAACGACGACCAAATTCCGAGAGACCGACATTACGTCCGTCGCGCACAAACAAGCGCTCACCGACAAACTCCTCCAGCAAACGAATACGATGCGAGAGTGCTGATGGCGTAATACACAGCTCTTCAGCAGCCAGCGCAAATGAGCCATGGCGAGCCGCAGCCTCAAAGGCTGATAAGGCATGAACCGGGGGAATACGTGTCGCCATGAGAATGGAGTCTCTTTCAGATGCACTACCAGCGCAGTACTTTGCCTGGATTAAAAATATTATGTGGGTCGAGCGCGTGCTTGATGGTGCGCATCACATCGACTGTATCTTCACCACTCTCCTGCACCAGAAAATCAATCTTGTGCAGGCCAATTCCGTGCTCACCAGTGCAAGTACCCTGCATTGCGATCGCGCGCGAGACCATCCGTTCATTCACGCCCTCGGCACGCGCTATATCCGCAGGATCATTGGGGTCGATGATCATTTGCACATGGAAGTTGCCATCGCCCACATGGCCGATAATGCCGTGCGTTACCCCCTCGCGCTCGATATCTTCCTTGGTCGCCAACAGGCACTCTGCCAGACGAGAAATCGGAACACAGCAATCCGTCGAAATCGCCCGGCTGCCGGGTCGAAGCTGAAGCAGTGCGAAATAAGCGTTGTGCCGCGCTTGCCATAGTCGTGAACGATCTTCGGGTCGGGTCGCCCACTCGAAACCGGTCGCATCATGCTCGTCGGCGATTTGCTGTACCACTTCGGCTTGTTCCTTGACACCGTGCTCGCTACCGTGAAACTCGAAAAGCAGCAGTGGCTTTTCAGGCAAGCTCAATTTGTCATGCGCATTCAAGGCACGCACACTGGTCTCATCAAGAAATTCAACCCGCGCGACCGGCACGCCCATTTGTATGGTCTGAATCACTGCGTTGACTGCTCGCTCGATACTAGGAAACGAGCAGACCGCTGCCGAGATCGCTTCTGGTTGTGGATACAGCTTCAGTGTGATCTCAACGATGATGCCGAGCGTACCTTCACTGCCGACAAATAAACGGGTCAGGTCATAGCCCGCAGAAGATTTTTTGGCCCGCGTACCGGTCTTGATGACCTTGCCATCGGCTGTCACAACCGTCAGCGCCAGCACGTTCTCGCGCATGGTGCCGTAACGTACCGCGTTCGTGCCCGATGCGCGGGTCGCAGTCATGCCACCGATCGAGGCGTCTGCGCCCGGATCAATCGGAAAGAACAGCCCGGTATCCTTGATCTCGGCATTTAACTGTTTGCGCGTGACGCCCGGCTGCACGGTCACGGTCAGGTCTTCGGCATTCAGCGCGACCACTTGATTCATCTGCGACAGGTCAATCGACAAGCCGCCCTGCACCGCCAGAATATGCCCCTCCAGCGAGGTACCGGTGCCATACGCGATCACCGGGAAACGGTACTGGTTGCACAGGCTTACCGCGGCCGCCACATCATCGATCGTTTGGGCGAACACCACCGCATCCGGCAGCATGGGGTCATAGGACGATTCATCGCGTCCATGATGCTCACGCATGGCCTGAGTGGTGGACAAGCGATCGGCGAAGCGCGCCTGCAGCGCTGACAGTAACTCAGCAGGCAACTCGCGTTTGAAAATTGGGGGAGCGGGGTGATTCATAAAATTTCTCCGGAGCATCGACATTGTACTCCGAGCAGCAGGGTTATTCGCTCACCCCTTGGCGCGGGCGGGCCGGCTAGGTTTAGGCTTTTGCCGTATGCTTCGGCTGGTTTTCACAGGCTGAACGACATGGGTAACCGACTCTCAAAAATTGCCACCCGCACCGGGGATGATGGCACCACCGGCCTTGGCGATGGTAGCCGTACCGACAAACACGCGCTGCGCGTACAAGCCATGGGCGATGTGGATGAACTCAATTCGCAGATGGGCTTGTTGCTGTGTGAAGAATTACCGAGCACGCTGCGCGATGAATTGGTGACGGTGCAGCACGACCTATTTGACTTGGGTGGCGAGCTGAGTATCCCGGGCTTTGTGATGATGACCGATGCGCAGGTTGCTCGGCTAGATGCGCTGCTCGAAAAATACAACGCGACCCTGCCACCGCTACAAGAGTTCATCTTGCCCGGCGGCTCCCGGGCAGCTGCGCAGTCGCATGTGTGTCGCACTGTATGTCGGCGCGCTGAGCGCAGCATTGTTGCGCTGGCACGCGAAGAGAAAATACACGCACGACTCGGTCAGTATGTGAACCGCTTGTCGGATCTACTATTCGTGCTATCGCGCGTCTTGAACCGACACGCGGGCGGCAACGATGTCTTGTGGGAAAAAGGCCGTAGCCGCGATAGCTAGCTGTTGGCCACTAAGCGCGGCTCTTTGCTACCCAGCCGCTCTCGCACCGAAGCAATAATTCCGGCGGCGTCGAGTCCGCAGCTCGCCAGCAGTTGTTGTGCGTCACCGTGATCAATAAACTCATCTGGCAATCCCAGCTGCAGCAGCGGTTTGACAAAGCCCGCCGCAGCCAGCGCCTCTGCCACAGCAGAGCCCGCACCACCCATCACCGCGCCTTCTTCAATCGTCACAATCAGATCATGCGACGAGGCCAGTTGCGCGACCAGCGCGGTATCTAGCGGTTTAACAAAGCGCATATCGGCCACTGTGGCGTTAAGCTCCTCGGCCGCTTTCAATGCTGGTGCCACCATGGTGCCGAAAGCCAGTATGGCGACCTGACGACCCTGACGTCGCACGCTTGCTTTACCGATTTCAATCGGATCAAGATCCGCTTCGATCACCGTGCCGGGGCCAGCGCCGCGTGGGTACCGCACCGACGCCGGACCAGGGTGGCGATAAGCAGTGCTGAGCATCTTGCGGCACTCATTTTCATCGCTCGGGGTCATCACCACCATATTCGGGATGCAGCGCAAATAAGCAATATCGTAATTACCGGCATGTGTCGCGCCATCAGCGCCGACCAATCCCGCGCGGTCGAGTGCGAAGGTCACGTCCAGATTCTGTAGCGCGACATCATGAATCAACTGATCATAGCCACGCTGCAGGAAGGTCGAGTAGATCGCCAGTACCGGCTTCAAACCCTCGCAGGCCAAGCCCGCCGCAAAGGTCACTGCGTGTTGTTCGGCGATACCAACGTCATAGTAGCGATCCGGGAACTGCTGCTCGAATGCCACCATGCCAGAACCTTCTCGCATAGCGGGCGTGATGCCGATTAATTTGTCGTCTGCACTCGCCATGTCACACAACCAATCGCCAAACACTTGGGTGTAGGTTTTCTTGGCTGGCGCTGCGGAAGGTTGGATACCCTCGGCCGGGTTGAATTTACCGGGGCCGTGATACAGCACGGGATCTGCCTCGGCTAACTTGTAGCCCTGCCCCTTCTTGGTCACTACATGCAAGAATTGCGGCCCGTCGAGATTCTTGAGGTTCTGCAGCGTCGGTACTAAGGCTTCGAGATCGTGTCCATCAATCGGGCCAATGTAGTTGAAGCCGAACTCTTCAAACATCGTGGCCGGTGTCAGCATACCCTTGGCATGCTCTTCAAAGCGCTTGGCAAACTCACGCATCGAGGGCGGCAATACCGATTTACCGACGTTTTTCGCTGCAGCGTAAAACTGGCCCGACATCAGTCGCGCAAGATAACGATTCAGCGCACCCACCGGCGGCGATATCGACATGTCATTGTCGTTCAGTACCACCAGCATCTTGATGTCTTCGTACACCCCTGCGTTATTCAGCGCCTCAAACGCCATACCGGCTGACATCGCACCGTCACCGATGACTGCAACCGAGTGGCGCTTTTCGCCCTTGGTGCGGGCTGCGAGTGCCATACCCAGCGCCGCCGAAATCGATGTGGATGAGTGCGCGGTACCGAAGGTGTCGTAGGGACTTTCATCACGCCGAGGAAAGCCAGACAAGCCACCGAATTGCCGCAAACTCGGCATGCGGTCACGACGACCGGTCAGAATTTTGTGCGGGTAGGTCTGATGACCCACATCCCAAACAATCCGATCGTGCGGCGTGTTGAATACGTAATGCAGCGCAATCGTCAACTCGACCGTCCCCAGATTCGAGGACAGGTGGCCGCCTGTCTGTGAGACGGACTCAAGCAGATAGGTGCGAAGCTCATTGGCGAGCTTGTGCAATTCTGGCCGCGACAAAGCGCGCACGTCAGCCGGATCGTTAACTTTTTGTAATAGTGTCATGGTTACGCCTTCCTCTGCACGATCAGATCGGCAAGTTCCCGAAGCCTGACTGCCGCCTCCCCGAACGGCTGCAGAGCATGGTGAGCATCCTGCCGCAACTTCTCTGCAAGAGCAAGCGAGGGGTCAAGCCCGAGTATCGAGACATACGTGGGCTTGTTCTGCGCTGCATCTTTTCCAGCGGTCTTGCCGAGTGTGGCTGAATCTGCGGTTGCATCGAGGATATCGTCCACCACCTGAAACGCCAGCCCGATAGCATCTGCATAAGCATCCAGTGCCACTTGCTCAGATGCTTGTAGCGACTTGCCCGCCAAGGCACCGAGAAGTACTGAGGCGCGTAACAGCGCTCCGGTCTTCATACGATGCATCTGCTCCAATTCGGGCAGTGCGAGTGCGACACCCACCGCATCCAGATCAATCGCCTGTCCACCGCACATACCGCAAGAACCGGCGGCTTGGGCCAATTGCGACAGCATTGCCACTTTGCGATCGGACGCCAACGCGCCCTCTGACAGCACTAAAAAAGCTTGCGATTGCAATGCGTCGCCAACCAGCAGGGCCGTCGCCTCGTCATACTGACGATGCACGGTGGGCTTGCCACGTCGCAGATCATCGTCATCCATGCAGGGCAGATCATCATGCACCAGCGAATACACATGAATCATCTCGACCGCAGCAGCAGCGCGCTGCAGCGCATCGGTCGGCGCATCAAACACCGCGCCTGCCGCAAATACCAGCAAGGGTCGAACCCGCTTGCCGCCATCCAGTGCGGCATAACGCATCGCCTGATGTAGCTTGGCGGGCGACGTCGAAACTGGTGGAAGGTGGCGATCAAGCACCACCTCCATATCCGCCTGAACTTGCTTAGCCCAAGCAGCGAATGGCATGCTCATTCGTCCTGATCCTCGCCGTCGTCCTGATCGTCTTCGAAGGGGGTCAGCATCTCGCCCTCCAGCACTTTCACCTGCTGTTCAACGCGCTCGAGCTGGGCCGCGCAGTATTTCACCAACTCGGCACCGCGTTTATACGCATCGAGCGAGGCTTCCAGCGGCAATGCGCCCGATTCCATCTTCTCAACCAGAAGTTCCAATTCCTCCATGGCCTGCTCAAAAGAGGCGGCGGGCTGATCGGGAAGATTCTTTTTTGGCATCGCAGTCAACATGCAAAATGGCTCGCCATTCTAGTCGATGAAGTTGCTATATCGACGAAATCGGGGGCATAACCCTGCTGCGATCTCACATAAATTATTGTTTCGATAATTCTTAATCGCCGCATTCAAGGTCTGAAAATCTCGTCACACCGACCCTCTGACCCAAGTGGTCGGGAGGGGTATAATCCGCGGCTCGCCCGAAAACCTATTGGCTCACACTATATTGTGTTTGACAGTTTCGGGTGCTTTCTCTCTTCGGTTGGTGCAAATTAATTTGGGGTTGAGGATGTCCGATCTGGCTGGTCTCGAAAAACTCATGCGCTCGAATGCGCAACTGCCGGTAGGCGTTTACTTCGATCAGGGCTTGCTAGCGCAAGAAACCGCGAAGTTATTCAAGAAAGGCCCGCGATACGCCGGTCACACGCTGATGGTGCCAAATGAAGGCGACTACGCCACCCTGCCATGGGAGAACGATGGCCGGGTGCTGGTGCGTAACGCCCAGGGTTTGGAGCTTATCTCGAATGTTTGCCGCCACCGCCAGGCCAAGATGCTGAGCGGACGCGGCAACGCCACCAATATTATTTGCCCGCTGCACCGCTGGACTTATGACCTCAAGGGTGAACTGATCGGCGCGCCGCATTTTGCCGATACCCCCTGCATGAATCTGAACCGCTTCGGGCTGCAGCAATGGAATGGGCTGTTGTTCGATCAAAACGGTTTCGACGTTCTCAATATGCTGAAGTCGATGGTGGCCGCGCGGGATCTGAATTTCGATGGCTATATGCTCGACCATGTCGAGATTCATCATTGCGATTACAACTGGAAGACCTTCATTGAGGTCTACCTTGAGGATTACCACGTCGAGCCGTTCCACCCCGGGCTCGGGCAATTTGTCAGCTGCAATGACCTGCGCTGGGAAATGGGCGATGGCTACAGTGTGCAAACCGTCGGCGTCAACGCAGCGCTGAAAAAGTCCGGCTCAGACACATACCAAAAATGGCACGACGAGGTTCTGCGCTACAACGGCGGAGAGGCCCCGAAGTACGGTGCGATTTGGCTGACGATTTACCCCAACATCATGGTCGAGTGGTACCCCAATGTGTTGGTTGTCTCTACCGTCTGGCCCAACGGCCCGCAAAAAACCACCAACGTAGTTGAGTTCTACTACCCGGAAGAGATTGTCTTGTTCGAGCGGAGCTTCATCGACGCAGAACGTGCCGCCTACATGGAAACCTGCGCCGAAGACGATGAGATCGCGCTGCGTATGGATGCCGGTCGCAAGATCTTGCTCGATCGTGGCGTGAATGAAGTCGGCCCCTACCAATCGCCGATGGAAGACGGCATGCAGCATTTCCACGAGTGGTACCGCAAACAGATCGCGCTGTGATTCCGCGCCGCCGTCAGGGGCGCTGAGTGCAATCACTCTGGATGCTGTTGGCGAGCTTCGTGTTCTCCATCATGGGTGTCTGCGTCAAGCTGGCATCTGAACACGCTTCCACCTCCGAAATCGTGATTGCCCGTGGCGTCGTCGGCGTCAGTATGATGTTGCTTCTGACGCGTCTGCGCGGATTACCACTCGCAACACACTATCCCTGGCAACACGCATGGCGCGGTTTCGTCGGCGTCTCGGCATTGTGGTTATGGTTCTTCGCCATCGCCCGCCTGCCACTGGCCACCGCTATGACGCTCAACTACATGGCCCCGATCTGGATTGCCGCCATTGTTTTCACGCTCGGCTGGTGGCATAAAACTCGACGCTTCGAGTGGGGTCTGGCTGCCGCGATTGTCACCAGCTTCATTGGGGTTGCCTTGCTACTCAAGCCAACCATTCACGCCGAGCAATGGGTCGGTGGTCTGACTGCACTGATCTCCGGCTTCATCTCTGCACTTGCCTATATTCAGGTCAAACGCCTTGGTCAAATGGGTGAACCGGAATACCGCGTAGTGTTTTATTTCTCTGCCAGCGGTGTGCTCGGTGGCTTAGTCAGCGGACTGCTCGATAACTGGTGGCAGACCGGCAGCTTGCACTTATTCGCTGATTTAACTGCCCGTGATTTTTTACTGCTGTTTGCGATCGGGATTACCGCCACCATCGCACAGATCGCGATGACCCGCGCCTACCGACTGGGATCGATGCTGGTCACTGCCAACCTTCAGTACACCGGTATTGTGTTTTCGAGTATGTGGGGCATCCTGCTCTGGAACGATATATTGGATGTGGGAGGCTGGCTCGGTATCCTGATTATTCTGATCAGCGGTGTCGCAGCCACCTTTTATAATACGCGGAGCAGTAGCAGTAGCAGCACATCATCTCAACAATAAATCGAACAGGAGACCTGCTGATGTCGTTCACCACGCTGATCACCGCGGCGGAGTTGAAGCTACACCTCGATAACCCGGTGTTTGTTGTTCTTGATTGCCGTTCCGAACTTACCGACCCCAAGGCGGGTGCAAGCGCCTTCGCCACAGGCCATATCCCCGGGGCGCAACATGCCGACTCCGACCGCGACTTGTCGGACAAGTCAGCCCGGCCACATGGTGAGTTTCGTGGTCGTCACCCGTTACCCTCGCCCGCGAACTTTATTGAAACCCTGCGCGACTGGGGTATTTATCCCAACTCGCAAGTCATTGCCTATGATTCCCACGGCGGTATGTTCGCCGCACGCCTTTGGTGGATGCTGCGCTGGGTAGGGCATAAAAGTGTCGCTGTGCTGGATGGTGGTCTACCTGCGTGGCAAGCAGAAGGTGGCACGCTAACGCAAGCCGTGATCAACCGCCCGCGTGGATCGATCACAGCGCAAGCTTCACTGGTCGGCACCGTGAGTGCCGATGATGTGCTGGCAAACCTATCGGCACGCGCGAGACTCGTGCTCGACGCACGTGCATCCGATCGCTTTCGCGGTGAGAATGAGACGATCGATCCTGTCGCTGGCCGCATACCCGGCGCGAAGAACCGCTGGTTCAAAGACAATCTTCAAGCGGATGGCAGCTTCAAAGGGGCGGATGTATTGCGCGCAGAATATGCCGCACTGATCAAAAGCCCAGAGCACACCATCATGCAATGCGGTTCCGGCATCTCAGCCTGCCATAACTTATTGGCGATGGAGGTGGCGGGCTTGCCGGGTGCTTTACTGTATCCGGGCTCGTGGAGTGAATGGAGTTCGGATCCAGCGCGGCCGGTCGCTGTTGGCGAGTAGCGCCGCTGACGCCACTAAAAACTGCGCGCTATCGGTGTCGCGTTATCGGTGTCGCGTTATCGGTGTTGAATGACACATCGAAGCGTGCGCTGGCTTTAATTGATGGGCACGTGGTGCGTCACCAACATCACCAAAACCACCCCCAAAGCAATCAAGATCACCTGCGGCACCGTGTCACGCCAAGTGGCACGACGCTGCATTTGTGGCATCAGGTCGCTGACGGCAATATAGATAAAGCCGGATGACGCCAGCACCAGCGCATATGGAATCAGGTCGACTCCATTACCCAGCGTGTAGTAGCCGACCACCCCACCGATCACAGCCATCAAGCTGCTGATCAAGTTATAGACATACGCGCGCCGCTTGGTGAAGCCGGCGTTGAGCAGCACGATGAAATCACCAATCTCCTGCGGAATCTCGTGCGCTGTAATCGCTAGCGCAGTGATCAATCCCAGCTTTGGGTCCGCCAAAAAAGCGGCAGCGATCAGTATGCCGTCGGTGAAGTTATGCAAACTATCACCAACGAGAATCATCCAACCCGCTTTACCTGCCTCATCCGCATCATGCCCATGCGCATGATCATGACCATCACCCTCGTAATGGTGCGAGTGACGCAAAATCGCCAGCTTCTCCAACAAGAAAAAGCCCAGAAGCCCCGCCAACAAAGTAGCAAACAAGGAATGCGGACTCGCATTTGACTCGAACGCCTCGGGCAGCGAATGCAGCAGCGACGTCGCCAGCAGCAGCCCGACCGACAGACTGACCATGCGGTC
>JAIXQV010000011.1 GCA_027485535.1 Oxalobacteraceae bacterium
ACAAGCCAATGACGAAATGCGCAACCGGCAGGAAGCCGCTGCCGATGCCCAGCTCGACAAAATTCGCCGCGAAAAAGAGTTGAAACGTCTGCAGTCGATGGCGGGCGAGTCAGGGGCGGGAGATGCTGAACGCTCGTCCGGGCCGAAGTTTGATGCCAGCTACGGCGCCAAAATTGCTGCTCGGATCAAACGGAACACACGCTTCCTTGCCTCGGATGCAGTTCCCGGCAACCCGACCATCGAGTATGAACTCGAACTTTTCCCAGACGGCAGCGTGAAAAACATTAAAATATTGCATGAATCAGGCTACCCAGCGTTTGATGAAGCGGTCAAACGCGCCGTGTACTCCACTGCGCCTTTCGAGCGCGACCCTGCAACCGGCAAGATACCAACGTCGATGACAGTGAGACAGCGCCTGAAAGAAAATTAATGATGGCTTCGCCCAAGAAAAGACTTTTCCTAAAAACCATCGGTGCTACCAGTCTGCTGGGCGGACTTTGCCCGATCGGTACCGCGCTGGCGCAGCTTCGCGTCGAAATCGCTGGTGTTGGTGCCAATCAGATTCCGATCGCCATCGGTCAGTTCTGGGATGACCCCGCTGGTGAGAACCAGATCACAGCGATTGTGGCAGCCGATTTGCAGCGTAGTGGTTTGTTTCGCGTGATCCCATCGAATGATCTGACCCGTGAGACGGGTGCCATCGACGATAGTTTCTGGAAGTCCAAAGGTGCTGATGCTTTGCTCGGTGGCAGTCTGGACCGTGCCGATGGCCGTGTCGAAATCCGCTACCGTTTGCACGACACCGCGAAAGGGACCGCGCTGGCCACCTCCGGGCTGAAGGTCAACCCGCAATTTATTCGGCTTGCCGCGCATCGGGTGGCCGATGATGTCTTCGAAAAGATGACGGGTATCCGCGGTCCGTTTGCCACCCGTATTGCGTATGTTGCCCGTAGCGGTAACGAGTACCGCCTGGAAATCGCCGACTCGGATGGCGAGAACGCGTTCGCAGCATTTCGCGATTCAGAGCCGGTGATCTCACCGGCCTGGTCGCCCGATGGCAGCAAGATCGCCTATGTCTCATTTGGCCCTAAAAAGCCAGTGGTGTACGTACAAGAGCTTGCCACCCGCCAGCGCATCGCAGTCGCCAACTTCAAAGGCAGTAATTCTGCGCCAGCCTGGTCGCCCGATGGTCGTCGCTTGGCCATTGCGTTAGCCCGCGATGGGTTAACCCAGATCCACATGGTTAACGCTGATGGCACAGATTTGCGTCGTATCTTGACCAGCAATGCCATTGATACCGAGCCCTGCTTTGCGCCCGATGGCGAGGTCATCTATTTCACCAGCGACCGTAGCGGTTCACCACAAATCTACCGCATGAACCCATCCGGCGGAGATGTCCGCCGCGTCACCTTCAATGGCAGCTACAACATCAGCCCCGCGATATCGCCGGATGGTAAGCTTTTGAGCTACATTTCGCGTCGCGATGGCCGGTTTCAAGTTTACGTTCTCGAATTGGCAAATGGGCAGGAATCACGTCTGTCTGATGGGCCGATCGATGAATCGCCGAGTTTTGCACCGAATAGCCGTTACATCATGTACGCGAGCAAATCCGGAGGACGCGCCAACTTGTCAGTAGTAGCTGTGGACGGTAGCGCACGCTACACCCTGAACGCCAAGGCCTCGACGATTCGCGAACCGGCTTGGGGACCGTTCACGAAGTAGTGAATAAAAGTTTTGCTTAACTAAAAAGGGAGAGAAAGCCATGCAAGGCGTAAAAACACTCGTTACTATCATTGCTTTTGCTTTACTCGGCGCTTGTTCGACAGTCAAGCTAAACGACAAGGCAGCACCAGTTGAAGACCGCAACACGTCGGGTTCAGCATCAACACCTGCACCTGCACCTGCGCCGAGCGCTGCGAAATCCGGTGGCGACACCAGCGCAACGAGATCAGCAGCTGTCGATCCGCTGAATGACCCTTCCAATATTCTGTACAAGCGCAGTGTTTACTTCGACTACGACCAGTACACGATGAAAGAAGAGTACCGTGCTCTGGTTGAAGCGCATGGCAAATTCCTAGCTGCAAACCCGGATCGTAAAGTGACTATCCAAGGCAATACCGATGAGCGCGGCGGCAGCGAGTACAACCTCGCACTGGGGCAGAAACGCGCCGAGGCAGTGCGCCGTGCGATGGCATTGGCCGGTGCGCGCGACTCACAATTGGAAGCAATCTCTTTCGGTAAAGAGAAACCTAAATCGACAGGTAGCGACGAAGCTGCCTGGGCAGAAAATCGCCGCGCCGATATCGCTTATTGATCTGATCAATGAATGCCTCTTTGCTGAAACTACGCGCCGCCGCCCTGGCGGCGCTTTTCATTTTGATGCCGATCAGCGCACACGCGCTGTTCGAGGATACGGATGCGCGCCGCTCGTTGCTCGATCTGCGCAAGCAAGTCAATGAACTCACAAGTCGTATTGATGCAAAGCTCGATGCCCTGCAAAAAGACGTCGATGCCAAGCTTCAACCGCTTGGCGCACGCATTGACAGCAAAGCGGATACCAAGGCACTACTGAAGCTTAGTGAAGAAATTGACAAGCTACGGCAAGACCTCGCTGGCTTGCGTGGTCAACTTGAGGTGGTCTCCAACGACATCGCCAACACTCAGCGCCGCCAAAAAGATTTCTATACCGACCTTGATCAGCGCATCAATGCGCTTGACCAGAAATACGCCAGCGTTGAGAGCCGACAGCAAGCACTTGAAGGCAAACAGTCGGCCGCTGAGAACAAGGCTGCTGCGCACGGCAAGTCGGCGGACTCATCCACCGAAAGCTCAGCGCCAGCTGCCGATGAGCGGCTCTCAGAGCAAAAAACTTATGATGGGGCACTGAGTCATTTCAAGTCGCAAAACTACCGAGCAGCGGCGCAAGGGTTTACCGACTTCCTGAAGCGTTTTCCGGATTCAAGCAACTTGGCGCAGGCCTATTTCTGGCTAGGCTCTAGCCATTACGCCCTGCAAGACTGCGTCTCTGCGATACCGGCGTTTCAAACGGTAGTCACCCGCTTCACCAATAGTCAGCGCGCGCCAGATGCCATGCTCAGTCTGGCTGAATGTCAAACCGACATGAAAGACAAAGCTGCGGCTCGACAAACACTCAACAGCCTGATTAAGCGGTTCTCCAATAGTTCGGCAGCAAAAGCCGGCAAGGAGCGGTTGTCTGAGCTTAAATGAGGAATTGGCAGGCCTGACGGTGCATGATTGCGTAATCAAGCCCTTCAAACGCAATAAGGGGTTATGGCGAGCATATAAAAGCGATAAGACCCTGATTGACAAAAGTTTTTCTGACTTAGTATAATTGCGGGCTTCGGGTCGTTAGCTCAGTTGGTAGAGCAGCGGACTTTTAATCCGTTGGTCGCAGGTTCAAGTCCTGCACGACCTACCAGATAAAAACAAAAAGCTCCATCCACAAGATGGGGCTTTTTTGTTTTTGGGGCTAAGCCACACCGGAATTCATGGAGGGTAGTTGGTTAAGTTAAAGCCCTCGAATTGGCATCCCTTGCAAATTACCGTCAGTAGTTTGACTCAATGCAAGCCAAGCTGAATCCTAATCACCGCCCGCACACGCTCTAACCATGTAGTTATCATTTGGCGTACCCGCGACTACCTTTTCCCATTCGCTGGTAAAGACTGCTTCCTCGATGGGCGCCCCGCCTCCCATGCGCCCCGTGAATCGGACTCTCTCAACTTGCTGAATCTTTTTTATGCAGTCGTAGGTATAAATGGAAGTGCTTGACCAGTAGATTTCACCTTTTTCTGTTAATTGTTCTTTTCGATAATCAACCAATCGTTTTGACTTCGCATAATTTCCTTCTAAGACGACTTCTTTGAAATCAACGTAAGCATCCAGAACGCCTGAGGTCGCTGTAAGTGTCCATTCCGCATGGGACAACGCGGATATTGCCAATAAAGAGAAAACGAGCAGAATTTTCTTTACGATCTTCATTTCGCAACCACCTTATAGAGCTATGTTTTTCTTGTACTCGCCAGTATCAGTACACACATATTTCTGAGCGACATGCAGCAGCAAACACCGGGCTTAGATATTCTCGTCCCCTCCATGCTGAAGCTAGGCTCTAGCTGTCGGACGAGCTGTCACCTCGGTAAACCAGCGAGACAAGTTGGTCATATCCGGAGCAATACGCAAGCCGACTGCTTTACCCAGAACGAAGGCGCACTGAGCAACGATGTCGGCTAAGGTGTAGCCATCTCCGACGATGTGTCTGCGCTCAGCCAGTTCCCTATCAAGCCAAGCCATGGTTTGCAACGCCCGGCCACGCGCCCAGCTGGCGACTTCCGGTATTTGCTCAATACTCCCGCGGTAGAAGTCACTGCTGTGTATGAAGGCTAGCGCAATTATTTGTGACAGCTCATGGTCCATCCGAAGCGTCCACATCTCGATATCGGCGACTTCACGAGGCGTGCGGCCCATGAGAGGCGGATCGGGATTCAGCGCCTCGAGATAGCGGCAGATCGCAAGGGACTCAGCTATTGCAGTGCCATCGTCGAGTTCGAGCACCGGCAATTTTCCCAAAGGATTAAGCCGGAGGAAATCTGGCGTCGCATTCGCGCCGCCTGCAGCATCCACCTCGCGACGTTCGATCGAGATACCCTTTTCTGCCAGGAAGATGCGCACACGGCGCGGACTCATGCCTGCTGCCAAATCGTGAAGAATCATGGGCTATCTCTGCTTAGGTCCTTAAGGAATGGCTCGAGCAATAATTGCTGCAAGTCGTCGATCTCGTGTTCTGGGTGCAAGCGATCCAAGGGTATTAAGTCGACCCGCCACCAATAAATCAGCTAACCCGTGCGCGACAGCCCACGCAGCAGCGACATCGAGCATCATGGCACCATCTTTTTTAGGTGAACCCTGATCTTCAGTCACGCCTCTCACATGTTCAACCAACTCCTCGAAGGCCGACTCAGCAATCTTTTGAAGATCAGGATCGTCGAAATCGGGACGATCAGAGGAGAACATCAATCGGAATATGGCCGGTTTTTCCAGCGCAAATACGACATAGCCAACTCCGGAAGCCGCTAGCTGAGCCCTCGCATCAGTTGGCGCACGCAGCCGAAAATCTCTCTGCCGCTGGATGAATTGCTCGAAACCTCTGGCGGCCAGCGCAGTTAGCAGGCCATTCGCATCGCCAAAATGATGTGCGGGTGCTGCATGGCTCACGCCTGCTCGCTTCGCAACACCGCGCAAAGAAAATCCCTCAATACCGAATTCATTGAGTTCATCTTCGGCAGCATCGAGTAGCGCCAATGACAAGTTGCCATGATGGTAAGCACGATGATCGGCAGGTAGGTTTTGGGTCTTCATGCGCTTCATGATCCCCCGAAATTCTGACAGCGTCAAGATTAATGTTGACACTGTCAAATTAGATGACATAATCTTGACAATGCAAAGTTTACTGAGCTGAATGACACGCCCGTCAATTGATTTAATCGAACAGGGAGACAAGCCTTGAACCAAAAAAACCATGATTACCGTCCAGTTCTTAGGATTCTTAGTGCAGTGATATTGGCGATCGCTTTCCCTGTCTTGCCTTCACTTTCACAATCTACATCGACAGTTTTACTCGAGGTTTCTAGCTTTAAAAATACCCGAGGGACCCTCAACTGCCGTTTGTTTATAAAGCCATCCGACTTCCCGGATGGTGAAGGCATCTTGTCGGTGCGCGTACCTATTGCCGGGCCGAATACGAGCTGTACTTTTTCGAATATTGAGCCGGGCACCTATGCAGTGGCGGTCGTGCATGACGAGAACAGCGACGGCAAGCTTGACAAGAATTTTGTAGGTGTTCCAAGCGAAGGGTATGGTGTATCGAATAACAAAACGTACGCGCTCTCAGCGCCGAAATGGGACGAGTCCATATTCACCATCGCACCGAGCGAAAGTAAGACGCTTCAGGTCAAGCTCAGATACTGACAAAGCCTAATCAGAACCTAGGAAGCATCCCATCTAAAAAACGTGATCGGTCAAATTGGGGAGGTCATCATGAAGCAAATAAAGACTATCTTGGTTACTGGTGCGAGTAGTGGCATCGGCCTCGAAATGGCGAAAATACTTGCGGCGAGAAACTATCGACTTGTCTTGGCTAGCCGCAGTAGTGAGCGACTTGAAGACGTGGCTACTGAGCTACGGCGAACCACGTCGGCCGAGGTCTCTACCTTTGCTGTTGATCTCAGCGCGCCAGAGGCAGCGGAGCACCTCTTTGAATTCTGCGAGGCACAGCGGTTTCAGATTGACATCCTGATTAATAACGCCGGGTTCGGCATTCTCGATGAGCACGTTGCGATTGATCCGAAAAAGCTAAGGCAAATGCTCCAGCTAAATGTAATCGCTGTCGCAGAGCTTTGCCAAACCTTCGGCGCGCAAATGAAGCGTCGTCGTAGCGGGATAATTCTTAACGTCGCTTCAACGGCTGCGTATCAGGCAACCCCTTACTTTGCCGCCTATGGCGCTTCAAAGTCTTTCGTCCTGTGCTTGTCGGAAGCACTAGCAAAGGAACTTGAGGATTATGATGTACAGGTTAGCTGCCTAGCGCCAGGTCCAACGGATACCGCTTTTTTCGACGCCATTGACCCTCAAAAAATTACTGAAGGTCACTTCTTCCAAAAGGCGGGACGCACGGATGTCCGTACCGTCGCACAGGCAGGCGTGGATCTTTTGGACCATGGCGGTATGACTCGCGTGGTTGGCCTTTCTAACCGCCTAGCAGTTCTGGGCAATCGCTTCTTGCCAAGGTCGATCGTCGCATCGGTTTCAAAGCGGCTTCTGAAGCCCGTCGATAAGAAAAACTCTGTTCAATAATCATCTTGATCATGGCAAATTCCAGATGTCCAAGCTTAAGTTAATCCTGCTAGCGATCTTCCTCACATTCGCCACGCATTTTGTTTTGAGTCAGCCTATTTCAGGCTCGACCCTACCCTTCAAGTTTCAAAACAATTATCTAAAGTTTGAGCCACCGGGATTATTTGATTTTCTCAAATGGCGCTGGAATGCCTTAGTTGATGGTCATCCCAAGCCAGTCCAATCGCCGACACCCAAAGTAGACGTCGATTTAGAGTTCATTCATGCAAACGGCAAGGCTCAGGACATGATGCAACCTGCCATTACTTGGATTGGACACGCGACAGCACTAGTTCAATTTGCTGGTTTGAATGTGCTGACTGACCCGATTTTTTCAGAGCGTGCATCGCCACTTTCATTAGTAGGTCCGAAGCGCGCGCAGCCACCAGCCATCGCGCTAAAAAACTTGCCGCATATCGACTTGGTACTGATCTCGCATAACCACTACGACCATCTTGATGAGGCTAGTGTTCGGTCGCTTGCTTCTCAATCCGGGGGATCTCCATTGTTTCTAGTACCGGCTGGGGTGAAATCATGGTTCAGCAACTTAGGTATCTCGAATGTGGTTGAGCTCATGTGGTGGCAATCTCATCGCGCGCAATCTCCCGTGGGATCAGTGGAAATCGTTTTCACACCGGTACAACATTGGTCCGGGCGTGCATTGACAGATCGAATGGACACCCTCTGGGGTGGCTTTGCAGTGTTTACTGATGACTTTCATTTCTTCCATGTCGGCGACACCAGCTATTCGCCTGATTTTCAAGACATTGCCAAACGCTTCGCCGATCGACAACCTGATCATGGCTTTGACTTGGTATTGATTCCAATCGGTGCCTATGCGCCCCGGTGGTTTATGAAAGATCAGCACGTCGACCCCGCTGAGGGCGTTCAGATTCATAAAGATTTGCGTGCAAGGCAATCGGTAGCCTACCACTGGGGCACCTTCAGCTTGTCTGATGAGGCGCTCGACGATC
>JAIXQV010000126.1 GCA_027485535.1 Oxalobacteraceae bacterium
GCCTTCACCGAGACCAAGCAGGCGGGTGATGAAATGGCGGACATCAAGCGCATGTTCACGCCGGAGTTCCGCAACCGTCTGGATGCCATCATCAGCTTCCGTGCGCTCGACGAAGATATCATCCTGCGTGTGGTCGACAAGTTCCTGATTCAACTCGAGGAGCAGCTGCACGAGAAGAAGGTCGAGGCGACCTTCAGTGAATCGCTGCGTAAATTCCTTGCCAAGAAGGGCTTCGATCCACTCATGGGTGCGCGTCCGATGTCACGCCTGATTCAGGACATGATTCGCAAAGCACTTGCCGACGAACTGCTGTTCGGTCGACTGATCAGTGGTGGACGTGTTTCGGTTGAAATGGACGACAGTGAGCAGATCAAGCTCGAGTTCAGCGAGGGTGATACGCCACCGGCCGCTCCGGCGCAGGAGGCAGCAGAGGTGGAGTAAGCAGTTTTCCATACCGCCACGCTGTATTAAAAAGCCCGCCAATTTCGGCGGGCTTTTTGTTGGCTGATGCAATGGCACCAATCAGGGCACAAGTCAGGGCACCAGTGATTTTTTGCTGGCTTGCCGTTTTCGGATCTCGGCGACTGTTTCGACCATTTGTCGTTTACGGTCTTCAGTCCAAGGATGTAATGCGCTATAGCTATTCAATACTGTAGTGGGATACCGGCGCGCTAAGCGTTCAAGCGTATCAACTGCTACCGTGGGACTGAATCCGGCGCGTGCCAGCATATACAGCGCGATCCGGTCGGCTTCTTGATCCAGCTTCTCATCCATAGTCTTCAAACCAGCGCTGCCGGCAAAGCCACTCAGATCAGGCTTGGGCGGTAGCAAGGTATCGATGATCGATGCCATGGTGGCGCGCATCTGCATGGTGGTGGCGTGCAGTTGTACATTGTGGGCGATCTCTCTCGCCAGGATAACGGCGAGTTCCTGATCAGATACTTCAGCGAGTAACCCTGCGGTGACCATGATGCGTCGTCCGTCCGAGTAGGCATTCACATGCGGCGCGTTGCCAATATCGACGGTGTAGGCGCAGGCGGTCGTAAGTGCGACCTTGAGCGTAATGGGTACTTCATTGCGTAGTACTTGTACATCGACTTCAGTCGTCTGCTTCAAGAGTGGCGCGAGTAATCGCGCGGTTTCGGTTTCAGCTTGTGGACCTAACGGAAGGGTTTTACCTGCAATTGATAGCAGCGCATCGCCACGCTGCACGCCAGCACGTTGTGCGCCACTACCCTCGAGCACTTGCACGACGCGTAACTCTTCCCCTTTGCCTAGTCGTGCGACAGCAGCATCGCGTAACTCAGCCGGAAATGAATAACGATTTTTTGCGGTAAAGCCGAGCAGGGGGCGTGCAGCAGTCTTGCAGAGGACAGCGTTCTTGACGATCAGTGGCGCAATTACCCGATAGACGCGATCCTGTCGTGCGATCAAGCGGTCAAATTCGGACTCACTCTCGGAGCGAGTGATCGTACTACCGGGCTTCGCCGGTGCGGAAGTGCTCGGCGTTGGTGTGTCGGGTGATGACGTTACAGGTGTCGTCGTCAGTGAGGAGCAACCAGCCAAAGCAAAGACTACGAGCAACGCGGGGAAACAAAGCGCGCTGAGCCTAGTCTGCATTGGGTCTATCTCAGCCCTTGCCGGTGCTTCCGAAGCCACCGGCGCCGCGTTCGGTTTCAGTAAACGACTCGACGACATTGAAGGCAACCTGCAGCACGGGAACGATCACTAACTGCGCCAGCCGCTCCATCGGGTTTAACACGAAAGCACCGCTGCCCCGATTCCAAGCCGAGACCATCAGCTCGCCTTGGTAGTCTGAATCGATCAGGCCCACCAAATTACCGAGCACAATACCGTGCTTATGACCCATGCCACTGCGCGGTAAGATCATCGCCGCGTAAGCAGGATCAGCGATGTGGATAGCCAGACCAGTCGGTATCAGGTGCGTACTGCCTGGCTCCAGTGTGAGTGGTGCATGAATGCAGGCACGCAGATCCAAGCCTGCGCTGCCTGGCGTAGCGTAGGCGGGCATTTGTTCACGCAGCCGCTGATCCAGTACTTTGACGTCAATAGTTTTCATAGTTAACCGACTCAGGGTGTTAGTCGTTTTGCGATCTCGACGATCAGCCTGTCTGCCAGCTGATCTTTACTCGCACGTGACAAGGGATGTTGACCCTGCGCATCAAATAGCACGAGTTCATTGTGATCTTTGCCGAAGGTTTGATGGCCAATATTGCCGACCAATAGCGGGATGTTTTTCTTCAAACGCTTAGCCGCACCATACTCGAGTAGATTTTCCGATTCAGCTGCAAAGCCAACACAGTAAGGCGGCGAGGGCAACGCGGCAACGGCGGCCAGAATATCCGGGTTTGCCTTGAACGAGAGGGATGGTGCACCGGCAGCATGCTTCTTAATCTTCTGTGCGCTGACCTCGGCCACCTGCCAGTCAGCGACGGCTGCCACTGCGATGAATATGTCTTTATCGCTAACGCTCGCCATCACCGCGTCATACATCTGGCGGGCGGTGGTCACTGAAACGGTTTGCACGCCGCTCGGGGGCGTGAGCGCAGTCGGGCCAGACACCATAGTCACGATGGCACCTGCCATCGTAGCTGCACGCGCAATCGCATAGCCCATCTTGCCGGATGACAGGTTGGTGATTCCGCGTACCGGATCAATCGGTTCAAAGGTCGGGCCTGCCGTGATCAATACTTTTTTACCGAGGAGCTGCTTCGGATAGAAGAAGCTTGTCAGCGACTCCAGCAGTGACTCGGGTTCCATCATGCGACCGAGGCCAGTTTCACCACAGGCCTGCTCACCCGCGACCGGACCCAGTAGTCGCACACCGTCTTGGCGAAGCTGCGCTGCGTTGCGCTGTGTCGCCGGGTTTTCCCACATCTCGACATTCATTGCAGGTGCAACCAGCAGCGGTAGGGTCGCCGGGCGTGCCAGACAAAGTGCTGAGAGCAGATCATCTGCCGCGCCATGCACCAGCTTGCGCATAAAGTCTGCCGAGCAGGGTGCGATCACGATCGCGTCCGCCTCACGGGTCAGATCGATGTGCGCCATATGGTTGGAGATACGGCTGTCCCACTGATTTGAGAACACCGGGCGCCCGGATAAAGCCTGCATCGTGACGGGCGTAATGAATTGCTGTGCCGACGCCGTCATCACCACTTGCACTTGCGCACCCGCTTTCACCAGTCCACGCGCAAGTTCTGCTGCCTTGTAGCAGGCAATGCCACCGGAGAGGCCAAGTACGATGTGTTTGCCTGCAAGCGTCATGGGGTTCAACGATTGACTCGTCGCAATTCGTCCAGCACGAATAATGCCGCACCCACGGTGATAGCGCTATCGGCCACGTTGAATGCCGGCCAGTGCAGCGTCCCAATATGAACATCGAGAAAGTCGATCACATGGCCATACAGCACCCGATCGATCAGGTTACCGACCGCACCGCCGAGAATCAGCGTGAGTGCCCAGCAGAACAGACGCTGCGTCGCGTTTTTATACAGCATCCAGATAATCACCAGCGATACTACTAAGGCTAAGCCGCTGAAGAACCAGCGCTGCCAGCCGCCTGAGTTGGCCAAAAAGCTGAATGCCGCTCCTTGGTTGTAGACCATCACCAAGTTGAAATAAGGCGTGATCATCTCCGATTGCCCGTACACCAGTAAGCGCGACATGGTGATCTTGGAAACCTGATCAAGCAGTACCACGATGACTGCAATACCGAGCCACAGCAGCAGGCCGGTTGATTTTCTGGCCATGGAGTGAATCCTGAATTAAGCGATATGGCGTGACTCGCCCGTGCCAAACAGATTGGCGACACAGCGGCCACAAAGTCCGGAGTGGTGATGATCGACACCAACGTCTGCGCGGTAATGCCAGCAGCGCTCGCATTTAGTGTGCTCTGAAGGAGTGACGATCAATTT
The DNA here is from genome assembly GCA_027485535.1 of Oxalobacteraceae bacterium. Lineage (GTDB taxonomy): Bacteria > Pseudomonadota > Gammaproteobacteria > Burkholderiales > Burkholderiaceae_D > Pernthalerella. The sequence goes on from JAIXQV010000126.1 coordinate 3,936, forward strand.
TTCTTCCGCCGCACTCGCTACCGGTACCACCGTGGCAGACGACGTAATCAGGACGAATTTCAGATCTTCGCCGAAACTTTGCAGCAGCGCCAATTGATCGCCCGAGGCATGAATTTCAACCTCAGCCTGCAGCGAAGAACCAATCGAGCCTGAGGCGCGTACTTCTTCCAATTGCTTCAACACACCGGCACGAATTTCACGCAGTGTCTCATAGCGCTGGAGCAGTGCAGCGCTGTCATTCACAGTAGGCAGCGGATAAAACTGCTGTGTGAAAATTGTCTCGCTACTGGCTTGATAATCTGTTTCATTATTAAACACGGCCCAGGCCTCTTCGGCGGTGAACGAAAGAATAGGTGCCATCAGTCGCAACAGCGACTGTGTGATGGTCCAGATTGCAGTTTGGGCCGAGCGTCGCGCTGCAGAGCTAACGCCGCTGGTATACAAGCGGTCCTTCAGAATATCCAAATAGAAGCCGCCCAGGTCTTCCGAGCAGTACATCTGCAGCTTGGCGACCACCGGATGAAACTCATAGTCGTTGAAATGAGCGCGAATCTCATCCTGCAATTGCGCCATGCGTGCGATGGCATAGCGATCGATTTCCAGCATCTGATCAATTGCAACCGCATCGCTTGCGCTGTTGAAGTCCGAAGTATTCGCCAGCAGGAAGCGCAGCGTATTTCGGATGCGGCGGTAGCTTTCGACCACGCGCTTCAAAATTTCATCGGAGATCGACAGCTCGCCTGAGTAATCGGTGGCGGCTACCCACAGTCGAAGAATCTCAGCGCCCAAGGTATCGGATACTTTTTGCGGTGCGACCACATTACCCTTGGACTTGGACATTTTCTTGCCCTCGCCATCAACCACAAAGCCGTGGGTGAGCAGCGCTTTGTAGGGCGCGCGACCATCCAGCATGGCACCGGTCAGTAGCGACGAGTGGAACCAGCCGCGGTGCTGATCCGAGCCTTCCAGGTACAAGTCCGCGGGGAATTGCAACTCGCTCTTATGTGAGCCGCGCAGCACGGTGTAGTGAGTCGCACCGGAATCAAACCAGACATCTAGCGTGTCACGATTTTTTTCATAGTGAGCGGCATCTGCACTGAGAAACTCCGCAATGTCGATTTCGTGCCAAGCCTCGATACCGTGTTGCTCAACCAAGAGGGCCACTTTCTCTAACAACGCAGGTGTCTCCGGGTGCAGCTCCCCCGTTTCCTTATGCACGAAGAAGGGCATCGGCACGCCCCACTGACGCTGACGCGAGAGCGTCCAGTCGGGTCGGTTGGCAATCATGCCGTGCAGGCGTGCTTTCCCCCATGCGGGATAGAACCGGGTCGCTTCAACAGCGGCTAATGCCGTCTCGCGCAAATTGGCACCACCCGCTTTGGGCTGGCGATCCATGGATGCAAACCACTGGGAGGTAGCACGGTAAACAATCGGCGTTTTGTGGCGCCAGCAGTGCATGTAGCTGTGATCAAACATCACTAGTTTGAACAGCGCACCTGCCTGCTCAAGTGCAGCGCAAATCGGCTTCGACGCTTCCCAGATCGTCATGCCACCGAATAGCGGCAGAGTCGAGGCAAAGTGTCCATCACCCATCACCGGGCTCAGAATGTCGTCATCACGCATGCCCTGCGCTTTGCAGGATGCATAGTCTTCCAAACCGTAAGCAGGTGCGGAGTGCACAATGCCGGTACCGGAATCTGCGGTGACGTAGTCACCTAGATAGACCGGCGACAAGCGGTCATAGCCTTTATCCACGCTCGATAGCGGGTGATGGAATTTCACCAGCGACAAGCGCTCGCCTTTGGTTGTCGCGATCACTTTGCCTTGCAAGCCGTAACGCTGCAGGCAGTTTTCAACCAGAGCTTGCGCGAGTATCAGCAGCAATGGCTCACCGTTACGCTCGGTTTGCACCAATGCGTAGTCGAACTCGGGATGCATATTCAGCGCCTGGTTCGAAGGGATAGTCCAAGGCGTGGTGGTCCAGATAATCAGAAAACCTTTTTGTGTCGGTAGCGACGCTAGGCCGAAAGCTTGTGCGATTTTTTCGTGTTCGGCAAATGGAAAGCCGACATCAATCGCAGGATCACGTTTGTCCTGATACTCGACTTCCGCTTCCGCCAGCGCCGAGCCGCAATCAAAACACCAGTTGACCGGCTTCAGTCCACGATAGACGTAACCTTTTTCAAGAATCTTGCCGAGCGCGCGAATTTCATCTGCTTCATTGCGCGGATTCATCGTCAGATACGGGTTATCCCAAGCACCCAGCACGCCCAAGCGGATGAAGTCTTTCTTCTGACGCTCGATTTGCTCAGCGGCGTAAGCGCGTGACTTCGCGAGCACTTCGGCGGTGGGCAGATGCTTGCCGTGCTGTTTCTCGATCTGAATTTCAATCGGCATGCCGTGGCAGTCCCAGCCCGGCACATACTGCGCATCAAAACCGTCGAGTTGACGTGTCTTGACGATCATGTCTTTCAAGATTTTGTTGACGGCATGTCCGATATGAATGTCCCCGTTGGCGTAAGGCGGGCCATCATGCAAGATGAACTTCGGGCGATCGGCGGAGGCTTTACGAATGCGCTCGTACAAACCTTTCTTTTGCCAGGCAGCGACCCACTGCGGCTCGCGCTTGGCGAGATCACCACGCATCGGAAATACGGTCTCGGTCATATTGACCGGGTACTTGCTCTCTGACTTCTTACTGTTATCGGACATGGAAGGCGCGGGTTAGGTGTTAGTTGAGCATTGCTCAGGCGGTTATTTGTTCTGCGAAAAAAGTTCTCGCATTTTTCGCATCATTGTTGATAGCCTGCGTCAACGTTTGAAGATCGTCATATTTTTCTTCATCGCGCAATTTCTTCAAGAACTCGACGCGGATCAATTTGCCGTAGCAGTCACCCGAAAAATCAAACAGATGAACTTCCAGCAGCACGCGTCCGTTGTCCTCAACAGTAGGTCGAACGCCCAGGCTGGCCACCGCCTGCAAGGGATGCTCTGCGAGTCCGTGCACTTGCACCACAAAGATGCCGGACAGTGCTGGATGGCGGTGCGCGATTTTCAGGTTCAGGGTTGGAAAGCCGATAGTGCGGCCCAGCTTTCGGCCATGTTGCACATGTCCTGAGATCGCGTAGGGGTGGCCTAGCAGTTCACGCGTTTGGTCAAAGTCGCCTTGGAGTAAAGCTGCCCGTACCGCAGACGATGAGATGCGCGTCGCATCATGCGTGACCGTGGGCAATGCCACGACCTCAAAGCCGAACTGCTTCCCGGCCGACTGCAGCATGGCGAGGTCACCCGTGCGCTTGGCGCCGAAGCGGAAATCATCACCAACGATTAACCATTTCACATGCAGGCCGTCGACCAAAATCTCCTTGATAAAGCGTTCTGCGGGCTGAGCAGCAAAGGAGGCATTGAAATGTTCGACAATCACCCGATCAACACCACAGTCTGCCAGCGCCTGTAGCTTGTCCCGCAAATTCGCAATACGTCGAGGAGCGCGTGATTCGTCACCGGAGAGCTGCGCGAAGTATTCGCGCGGGTGCGGCTCGAAAGTCATGACCGCGGTCTCGACGTGCAGCCGAGTGGCCGCCGCCGAGAGTTGCTCGAGCAGCGTACGGTGGCCGCGATGCACGCCATCGAAATTTCCGATGGTGAGCGCGCAAGGGCGACGTGATTCAGCGTTGGGGAGTCCGCGAAAAACTCTCATGGAATGGCTAACGAGCACCGCCACATTGAAAACCCTTGATTATAGTGGCTTTCACGAGGGCTTCTTGTGGGTATCGGCAGCTCAATCGCGGCCAAATCGCGGCCAAATCAGGCCTGCCGCCGCGTCCCGTCAGCGTTCGAGCCGCTGGGGCAGGGCGGGCTCAGAACTCTTCCCACAGCGCGTGTAGCGCCGCCATTGCCGCAATACCCGCAGTTTCGGTTCGCAACACCCGTCTGCCGATCGAAAGACAAATCGCGCCACGCGAGATGGCGGCTTGTTCCTCCGCTTCGTTCAGGCCCCCCTCGGGGCCAATGATCAAGGTGATGGCTTGCGGGGCGCGATGCCGGGCCCAATCGGTGAGTGATTGCTGGCCGCGCGGCGATAGCAGAATGCGGGGGTGTAAATCATGCTGATCTATCCAACTTGAAAACGCCTGTGGCATCGCGACCGCGGGCAGCCGATTACGGCCACACTGCGCCGAGGCCGCTGTGACGATCGCGCGCCAATGGGCCAATTTCTTGCCGGCGCGCTCATCGCTCAAGCGCACGACCGAGCGCGCCGCTATCAGCGGTTGAATCGCGGTAACCCCAAGTTCGACGGCTTTCTCTATGACCCAGTCCATCTTGCTGCCCTCGGGCAGCGCTTGCGCCAAAGTCAGTGAGTGTCCCGGTTCGGCCTCGCGTGCGTCGAAGGTCTTGATGTGCGCGGTGACGCGACGTTTTTCCATGGCGCTCAAGCTGGCAGCGAACTCGCCACCGCGACCATTAAACAGCGTGACCGTGTCGCCCACTTTCAGGCGTAACACGCCGATATGGTGGCTGAGGTCTTCCGGCAACTCGCATTGCATGCCGATCTCCAGGGATTGATCAAGGTAGAAGCGTGGCATGGGCAATAACGGCGCTGAGTAAGGTGGATGAGGGCACTCACTGATTGTAAGTGGGTGGGGGCGGTCTGGTAAAATCGCGCCCTTTTCCACCGGTCTGCGCTCTCGCCGCCGGCGGCCGTCGAATCTAGCCCGGCTTGCCAACATGACTACCTCCCAAGACACTCGAAATATGGCGAACGCGATTCGCGCGTTAGCAATGGATGCCGTACAAAAAGCGAACTCTGGCCACCCCGGCATGCCGATGGGCATGGCCGAGATCGCGGTCGCGCTTTGGTCGAATCACTTACGACATAACCCCACCGACCCCACCTGGGCGGATCGTGATCGGTTCGTGGTCTCGAATGGTCACGGTTCCATGCTGCATTACGCCTTGCTGCATCTGGCCGGTTACGACCTGCCGATGGACGAGCTGAAAAATTTCCGCCAGCTGCACTCAAAGACGCCGGGCCATCCCGAGGTCGGCATTACTGCCGGTATCGAGACGACAACCGGGCCACTGGGGCAGGGAATCGCAAACGCGGTGGGCATGGCGCTGGCCGAGTGGTTGCTAGCGTCACGGTTCAACAAGCCCGGCTTTGATATCGTTGACCACTACACCTACGTGTTTCTGGGTGACGGTTGCCTGATGGAGGGCATCAGTCATGAAGTCTGCTCGCTAGCGGGTACCCTGGGGCTATCCAAACTGATCGTGCTGTATGACGATAACGGCATCTCCATCGATGGTGACGTCGATGGCTGGTTCAAGGACGATACGCCGAAACGCTTTGAGGCCTACGGCTGGAACGTGATACCGAGTGTCGATGGTCATGATGTCGCTGCGATTGACGCTGCGATTACCAAAGCCAAGGCGTCGAACAAGCCAACGCTGATCTGCTGCAAGACTGTGATTGGCAAGGGCGCGCCCAACATGCAAGGTACCGACAAGGTGCATGGTGCTGCACTCGGCGATACTGAGATTGCTGCCACACGCGCTGCCATCGGTTGGACCTCGCCACCGTTCGAGATCCCGGCGGATGTGTATGCGGCCTGGGACGCGAAAGCAAAGGGTACGGCTCTGCAGTCGGCATGGAGCACGACATTCGCTGCCTACCGGCAGCAGTTCCCGGCCGATGCCGCAGAATTCGAGCGCCGCATGAAAGGTGAGTTGCCAGCTGACTTCGATAAAACCGTCGCTGCGATGATTGCTGCCTGCGTCGAGAAGAAAGAAACCATAGCAACCCGCAAGGCGAGTCAGAACGCGATTCAGGCTTTGTCGGCCGCATTGCCGGAATTCCTGGGCGGATCAGCCGATTTGACTGGCTCGAACCTCACCAACTGGAAAGAGTGCGTCGCGGTGCGCGCCGGACAACCTGGTAACCACATCAACTACGGTGTGCGTGAGTTCGGCATGAGCGCCATGATGAATGGCATTGCTTTGCATGGTGGTTTCATTCCATTTGGTGCGACCTTCCTCACCTTCTCCGATTACAGCCGCAATGCGCTGCGGATGGCGGCGTTGATGAAGCAACGCACTTTGTTCGTGTTTACGCACGACTCGATCGGTTTGGGCGAAGACGGACCGACCCATCAATCGGTTGAGCATGTCTCAAGCTTGCGTTTGATACCGCAGTTGGATAACTGGCGTCCTTGCGATACCGTCGAATCGGCAGTGGCTTGGGCTGAAGCGGTTAAACGACACGATGGTCCTAGTACCCTAATTTTTTCGCGGCAGAACTTGCCGTTTGTCGAGCGTGATGGCGCGCAGATTGCTGCAATTTCGCGCGGCGCCTATGTGCTGCGCGATGCGCCGAATGCAAAGGCTTTGATCATTGCAACTGGCTCGGAGATCGAGTTGGCGCTTAAGTCAGCCGAGCAATTGGCTGCCGACGGTGTGCCGGTACGCGTGGTCTCGATGCCTTGTGCCGATGTGTTCGCACGTCAAGATGCCGATTACCAAGCCAGTGTGCTGCCCAGAGGTATGCCGCGTGTTGCGGTCGAGGCCGGCGTGACCGATTTCTGGTTCAAGTATGTCGGGCTCGAGGGCAAGGTGATCGGTATTGATACCTTCGGCGAGTCCGCACCGGCCGGTGCACTGTTCAAATATTTTGGTTTCACCACCGATCGCGTGGTGGCCGCGGTGAGATCGGTGCTGCACTGATCTGATCAGACACGGTTAACAACATCGTACTCAGGAGAACTCCATGACCATCAAGGTTGCCATCAACGGTTACGGTCGAATCGGCCGCAACATACTGCGCGCGCATTACGAAGGCGGTAAGAAAAATGATATCCAGATCGTCGCGATCAACGATCTCGGCAATCCAGAGTCCAACGCGCACCTGACGCGCTACGACACAGCCCACGGTAAGTTTCCTGGCACGGTGTCGGTCGACGGTGATTACATGATCGTCAACGGTGACAAGATTCGTGTGTTTTCCCAGCGCGATCCGGCGCAGATTCCATGGGGTGAGCTAGGTGTTGATGTGGTGCTCGAGTGCACCGGCTTTTTCACCTCCAAAGAAAAAGCATCGGCACACCTGAAAGGTGGCGCCAAGAAAGTCATTATCTCGGCACCCGGCGGCAAGGATATCGATGCGACCGTGGTTTACGGTGTCAATCAGTCGGTACTGAAATCGTCGCATACTGTGATCTCGAACGCCTCTTGCACTACCAACTGCCTGGCGCCGCTGGTCAAGCCACTGAACGACAAGATTGGCTTGTTGAACGGCCTGATGACGACGGTGCATGCTTACACCAATGATCAGGTACTGACTGATGTGATGCACGAAGACCTGCGCCGTGCTCGCTCGGCGACCATGTCGATGATCCCAACGAAAACCGGCGCTGCTGTTGCTGTCGGCTTGGTACTGCCTGAGTTGGATGGCAAGCTAGATGGCTATGCGATTCGCGTCCCGACCATCAATGTCTCGGTTGTGGATTTGTCCTTTATCGCTGCGCGCGATACCACGGTCGAAGAAGTCAATGCGATCATGAAAGAAGCGGCGGACGGCCCGTTGCATGGGGTGCTGACCTATAACACTGAGCAGCTGGTATCGATCGATTACAACCACAACCCAGCATCATCCAACTTCGATGCCACCCTAACCAAAGTCTCAGGGCGCCTCGTCAAAGTATCGTCGTGGTATGACAATGAATGGGGCTTTAGTAATCGAATGTTAGACACCACCGTCGCACTAATGACAGCAAAGTAACTAAACGAGTAGAGCCCCATTCATTGCGGCGTAGGCTAACTTAGCGAAGCTAAGTTAAGGCCCGAAGGGCCGGCCGAAGCCACACTTAGTGGGTCGACGCGGAGCGGCGAAAAAAAGGATCGCACTTGCGATCCTTTTTTGCTTCCAAATAGACCCTACTTCTGCGAC
>JAIXQV010000232.1 GCA_027485535.1 Oxalobacteraceae bacterium
CGCGGTTAGCTCGCCGGTCGGAAAATCCAATGAGACATTGTCCAGCGCAACAAAGTTACCGAAGCGTTTGCCGATGTTTTTGACAGCGATACTCATGATGCTTCCTCGGGGTTGATGGGGGTCTGATGCGACAGACGCCACTCAATAAAAGTTTTAATCGCGAGCGTGACGAGCGCTAATAGCGCCAGCAGTGAGGCCACGGCGAAGGCAGCAGCAAAGTTGTATTCGTTGTAGAGAATTTCTACTTGCAGCGGCATAGTGTTGGTCTCGCCGCGAATATGGCCCGACACCACGGAGACAGCGCCGAACTCGCCCATGGCACGCGCGTTACATAAAATAACGCCGTATAGCAGACCCCAACGAATATTCGGCAGCGTTACATGCCAAAAAGTAAGCCAGCCAGAAGCACCCAGCACCAGCGCGGCCTCTTCCTCCTCATTGCCTTGTGACTGCATCAGTGGGATCAATTCACGCGCGACAAACGGGAAGGTCACGAAGACGGTCGCAAGTACGATACCCGGCACTGCGAAAAGAATTTGTATGTCATGCGACATCAGCCATGCACCGAACCAGCCATGCGCGCCGAACAGCAGCACGTAAATCAAACCTGAAATGACGGGTGATACCGAGAACGGCAGATCGATGAGTGTCAGCAGCAGGTTCTTGCCGCGAAATTCGAATTTAGCAATCGCCCAAGACGCCGAGAGACCAAAAATCAGGTTGGCCGGTACTGCGATCGCGGCTGTGAGTAGCGTGAGTTTGATAGCAAGCCAGGCATCTTCTTCGGTGATAGCGGCGAGGTAGGCATCCCAACCTTTTTTGAAAGCCTCGGTGAATACGACGGCTAACGGTATCAGCAAGAAAAGAATCGCAAAACCGACTGCAATCGTAATCAGTGCGATGCGTACCCAACCCGGCTCACCGGTCGCGGCGGGTACATACGGCGGCTCAATACGTGCCGCAGCAGCGGGTGTGATCGTGGCGGTGCTCATTTTGGCTCCTTGCTGCCGCGCCGACGCATCCAGGCCTGCAGTAAATTAATTGCCAACAGCATCAGGAAGGACGCCGCCAGCATCACCACGGCGATGGCAGTGGCGCCGCGGTAGTCGTACTGTTCGAGTTTGGTGACGATGAGTAGCGGTGTGATTTCAGAAATCATGGGCATGTTGCCCGCGATGAAAATCACCGAGCCGTACTCGCCCAAGGCGCGCGCAAATGCCAGCGCAAAGCCGGTGATCATTGCTGGCAGAATCGTCGGCAAAATCACCATCACGAAAGTTTGCAGGCGATTTGCGCCCAAGCTTGCTGCGGCTTCTTCCAGCTCACGCTCCGCTTCTTCTAGCACCGGTTGCACGGTGCGCACCACAAACGGCAAGCCAATAAACACCAAGGCAATGGCTATACCGGTCGGCGTAAATGCAACCTTGATGCCATAAGGCTCGAGAAATTGACCAATCCAGCCCTTGCCCGAATACAGCGCAGTCAGTGCGATACCTGCGACTGCAGTCGGCAATGCAAAGGGCAGATCGACGAAAGCGTCGAGCAATCGGCGGAACGGGAATTCATAACGCACCAACACCCACGCCAGAATGGTGCCGAACACTGCATTGACCAGTGCAGCGGCGAGCGAAGCGCCAAAGCTAAGGCGATACGCCGCCAGTACACGTGGTGAGGTGACGGTAGACCAGAAGGCATCCCAACTCATCGCCAGCGTGTTGAACACCAGCGCAGACAGCGGGATCAGCACAATCAGCGACAGATACAGCACGGTGAAGCCGAGCGACAGCGAAAACCCGGGCAGCACGCGATGGCCGCCGCGCGGCGCTGTTGCTGAAAAAACAGCATTACTCATGGAATAACTCGGTGAACTGCGAAGGAAGGGCGGATTATTGGTGGGATTCTTTATAAACAGAACGAATTTTTAAGCATTTCTTTAGAAGGATTTCGAATAAAGGATCGATCGTTTAGCTTTAGCTCCCAACGAACTCGGCTCGGTCCAAAGAGTGCTGTATTCAGGCGTCAGCAGATTTCGAGAGCTACAGGGCGGCGCGGTCACCGCCTGCTCAGCGATTTACTTTGGCTGATAGATTTGGTCGAAGGTGCCGCCGTCCGCGAAATGGGTTTTCTGGGCTTTGGTCCAACCGCCGGCGATTTCATCCACCGTCAGCAGCTTCAACTTAGGGAATTGCGAGGCATACTTTGCAGCGATTTTTTCATTGATCGGGCGGTAGTAGTGCTTGCCTGCTATTTCCTGGCCTGCATCTGAATATAAGTAATTCAGATAAGCCTCGGCGGCCTTGCGGGTACCACGTCGATCGACTACTTTGTCGACCACAGTGACAGGTGGCTCCGCCAACACACTCAAGGACGGCACCACGATTTGCACTTTGTCTGGACCAAGTTCCCGGATCGCCAGCAGTGCTTCGTTCTCCCAAGTGATCAAGACATCGCCAATCTCTCGCTCGATAAAAGTGGTGGTCGATCCACGTGCACCCGAGTCAAGCACCGGCACGTTTTTGTAGATTTTGGTGAGCAGCTCTTGCGCAGTTTTTTCATTACCGCCCGGCTGTTTCAGGGCATATCCCCAAGCAGCCAGATAGTTGTAGCGCGCACCACCAGAGGTTTTCGGGTTGGGGGTAATGACGGAGATGCCTGGTCGGGCCAGATCGCTCCACTCTTTGATGTTCTTGGGGTTGCCTTTGCGGACCAAGAAAACGATGGTTGAGGTGTAGGGTGCGCTATTGTTGGGTAGACGCTTTTGCCAGTCCTTGGCAATCAGGCCACGCTGCGCGATCTCATCGATGTCATACGACAGCGCCAGCGTCACCACGTCAGCCTGCAAGCCGTCGATCACCGAGCGCGCCTGCTTGGCGGCGCCACCATGTGACTGCTTGACTTTCACATCTTGACCAGCTGTCTTCTTCCAGTGCTCAGCGAACGCTTTATTAAAGTCTTGATAAAGCTCACGCGTGGGGTCGTAAGACACATTCAATAAGCTCACCTCGGCGGCTTGAGCCGGAAGAGCCAGTGCGCCTAATAGCGGCAGTAAACGCCAGAAATTTTTTAGAAACATGATGCCCACTCCTA
>JAIXQV010000072.1 GCA_027485535.1 Oxalobacteraceae bacterium
TCTACACGCTGCGCGTGATTGCCGGTGCTGCAGCACTTAGTATTTCGCTCTCATTTTGGTTACTGGCTTTTTCTGCGTTCTTCTTTCTATCTTTAGCTTTCGTCAAACGCTACGCCGAGCTGGATTTACAGTCGAAGTCAGGTAGCGAACGGGCGCATGGGCGTGGTTACTTGACCTCGGATGCTTCGCTGGTACAAATGCTGGGCATCATGTCCGGCTACGCTTCTGTGCTGGTGTTGGCGCTCTATCTGAATAGTGAAGCAGTGGTGCGCTTGTATCGGTCACCGGAGTTGATTTGGGCGGCAGTGCCGGTGCTGCTGTACTGGATCAGCCGTATCTGGATGAAAGCCCATCGTGGCGAGATGCATGATGACCCCTTGGTGTTCGCGCTGCGTGACCGTGTTGGTCTGATCGCTGGCGTTATCTTCTTCGGCGTTTTGCTGGCCGGCTCACGGGGATGGACATGGTAGCGGTCGGTTCCTGGGGACGACTAGGCAATTCCGATCACCGCATGCAAGCACTCGCTGATAGGACCCGAATCTCAGCAGATATCACCGGCCAGCACCAAGGTCTCGCATTTGGAATGGGGCGCAGCTATGGTGATGTCTGTCTAAACCCTGGCGGTACTTTATGGGATTTGCGATCACTCGATCGCTTCATTGCATTTGATGAGCAAACAGGTCGTTTGCGCTGTGAGTCAGGGACATTGCTGCGCGAGATTCAGCGCTTCGGTGTGCCCCGGGGCTGGATGCTACCGGTGGTGCCCGGCACGCAATATGTCACAGTTGGTGGCGCCATCGCCAACGATATACACGGCAAAAATCATCACGGCTATGGCTGCTTTGGTGATCATGTCACACAGCTCACGCTTGCACGCACCTCCGGCGAAATACTCAACTGCGTGCCCGGCGATACCATGTTCGCAGCGACAGTCGGCGGGCTTGGCCTGACCGGCGTGATCACCGAGGCCGAGCTACAGCTACGTCGTGTACCTGGTCCCTGGCTGGATGTTGAAACACTGCCTTATGAAGACCTGCAAGAATTCTTTGCGCTAGCAGATGCCTCGGAAGCCGATTGGGAACATACTGTTTCGTGGATTGATTGCTTACACCCCTCAGGGCGCGGTATCTTCATGCGTGCCAATTCAGTCGCCGCAGATCAGCCCGAGCCACCGCCGCGCGCTGATTTGCGCTTCCCCTTCGTGCCGCCGATTTCACTGGTGAACCGGCTTTCGCTGCGACCGTTCAACGCGATGTACTATCACCTGAAAAAAACACAGACCCGACGTCTGCAGCACTATGCGCAGTTTTTTCATCCCTTGGATCGTATACAAGACTGGAACCGTCTATACGGGCCCCAAGGTTTCTATCAGTACCAATGTGTTTTGCCGCGTGAGGTAGGTGCAGCAGGTGTACAAGCCCTATTGAAGACTATCTCGAGCGCTGGTATGGGTTCTTTTCTCGCGGTACTCAAAACCTTTGGTCAGAACGAATCTGTTGGCATGTTGAGCTTTGCCCGACCCGGTGTCACCTTGGCGTTAGACTTCCCGAATGCAGGTGCGGCTACGTTGGCGTTGTTTGATCGGCTCGACGCGATTGTGATGCAGGCGGGTGGTCGTCTGTATGCTGCCAAAGATGCGCGTATGCCGCGTACCTTGTTTGAGGCGGGATACCCACGATTGAAAGATTTTCTGCCACTGCGAGATGCGGGCATAAGCTCGGCGATGTCGCGCCGTTTGTTGGGGAGTTAAGTTGAGAAAAAAGCGGATCGTCATTATTGGTGCTAGTTCAGCGATCGCTGAGCATTGCGCACGGCTATGGGCGTGCGAGGCAGCTGATTTCCTGCTGGTCGGGCGTGATCTGTCGCGCGTTCAGCGCGTCGCTGATGATCTGCGGGTTCGAAGCCCGCAGTCCGATATACAAACCGTCCAGATTGATTTTCTCGATGCCGACGCAATTGCTGCGCTCGCGCAGCAGGCCGCACAATCAGTGATCGATATTGTTTTGATTGCGCACGGTGATCTACCCGTGCAGCAAAGCTGCGAGCAGGATATTCACATGGCGCAGGCCGCTTTGCAGATTAATGGTCTTTCGCCAGTCTTGTTTGCCGAAGCTTTCGCTAAGCAACTTGCGCAGCAAGGTCGTGGAACGCTCGCATTGATTGGTTCAGTCGCGGGAGATCGTGGCCGCAAAGCGAATTATGTTTACGGCGCTGGCAAGGGTATGGTCGAGCGCTACGCGCAGGGCATGCAGCATCGCTTTGCAGGTAGCGCTATCAACATTATTCTGATCAAGCCGGGGCCGACGGCAACACCGATGACAGCGCATTTGTCTTCTCGTGGTCTAGCTCCGGTTGATCAGGTAGCGCAGGCAATCGTCAAGGCGATTGAAGCCGGTAAGCCGGTGGCGTATGTCCCTGCAAAATGGCAGTTGATTATGCTAGTCGTTCAGCACCTGCCGCGCTGGATTTTTCATAAGCTGAATATTTGAATGACTAACGTGAATGATTCGCAGACAGTTATTCTGCCTGGTGGTGCTGGCCTGGTCGGCCAGAATTTAATCGTCAGACTAAAGGCACGCGGTTACCGCAACATCATCGTGATAGACAAGCATCGCGCCAATCTTGCGGTAGTGCGATCACTGCATCCCGAGATCACTGCCGAGTACGCTGATCTGGCCGAACGTGGCGAATGGGAGCGACACTTTACGCAAGCGGCGACCGTAGTCATGCTACAGGCGCAAATTGGCGGTAATGACTATGTTGATTTTGAGCGCAACAATCTGATAGCTACCCGCCACCTGCTTGATGTCATCAAGAACACGCACGGCATGCAGCTGGTGCATATCAGCTCATCGGTCGTGACCTCAGTCGCTGATGACTTTTATACCAACACCAAAAAAGCGCAGGAGCAGATGGTGCTGGAGAGCGGTATCCAGTGCCCGATACTACGTCCGACGCTGATGTTTGGCTGGTTTGATCGCAAACATTTGGGCTGGCTGTCGCGCTTCATGAAAAAAGTACCGGTATTTCCGGTACCCGGCGATGGGCGCTATCTGCGGCAGCCGCTGTATGTTGGTGATTTCTGTCAGATCATTATCAGCTGTATCGAGCAGCGCGTGACCGAGGGTATATTCAATATCTCGGGCCATGAAAGCCTTGACTATATCGACATCATTCGCGAGATCAAGCGCGTCACCAATGCCGGCGCGTTGATCATGAAGATTCCCTATAGTCTGTTTTATGCCTTGCTCTGGCTGTGGGGCCAATTCGATCGTAATCCGCCGTTCACTACGCAGCAGTTAGCTGCGCTCGTTGCCAAGGATGAGTTCGAGGTCATCGACTGGCCGTCGATCTTTGGCGTGAGCTCGACCAGATTTTCTGATGCGATTAACGAGACATTTTGTGACCCACGCTATAGCTCAGTGGTGCTGGAGTTTTAAGTATGACGCCTGACAATTCGAGTGGGCAGCGAATCGCCGTGCTGGGTGCCGGCCCCATGGGCTTGGCCGTTGCGTACCAATTGGCGCGCGACGGGCATCGTCCGGTGGTGTTTGAAGCCGATGATCGTGTTGGTGGTATGACGGCCTGCTTCGACTTCAACGGGCTACAGATCGAGCGTTATTATCATTTTCATTGCACCTCGGATCACGCCTTTTTACAAATACTCGATGAGCTTGGTATTGCCAACAAGATGCGCTGGGTCGAGACAAAAATGGGTTACTGGTACCAGCGCCGCCTGCAGCCATGGGGTAACCCTTTCGCCTTGCTTGGATTCCGCGGCTTGTCATTCGTGGCCAAATTTCGCTATGGCTTGCATGCATTCCTGAGTACCAAGCGCACCAACTGGCGGCCGTTAGATCATGTGGAAGCAAGTGCCTGGATCAAGCGCTGGGTTGGTCATGAAGCATGGGAGGTGCTGTGGCGACGACTGTTTGACTACAAGTTCTACGACTACGCTAACAACCTTTCAGCAGCCTGGATTTGGAGTCGCATCCGCCGTATCGGACGCTCGCGCTATGACCTGTTTCGCGAGAAGCTTGGCTATCTGGAGGGTGGATCCAGCACTTTGCTGAATGCGATGAAGGCAGATATTGAGCGGCACGGTGGCGAAATTCGGCTGCGCTCGCCAGCGCGTCGCGTCTGCGTCGCTGAGGGCGGTGTCACCGGTGTTGAGACGGCATCGGGTACCGATGCATTTGACAAGGTGATTAGTACGGTACCGCTACCTTTTGTGACGCGCCTGATCCCCGACCTGCCCGCGGAAGTGGCGCAGATATTCAATGCCATGCGAAACATTGCGGTGGTTTGCGTCATCGCCAAACTGCGCCAGCGTCTGACCGAAAACTTCTGGCTGAATGTGAATGATCCTGAGATGGATATTCCGGGGCTAGTCGAGTACTCGAACCTGCGCCCACTCGATCATGCCATTGTCTATGTGCCGTTTTACATGCCCGGCGAGCATCCTAAATATGCCGAACCAGACGAAGTTTTCATCGACAAGGTGAAGCGCTACCTGCAAACCATTAATCCTGCGCTACAGGACGAGGACTTTATTGATATCCGTGCCAGTCGCTACCGTCATGCACAGCCGATCTGCGAGCCCGGCTATCTTGATCGCTTGCCGCCAGTCGCCTTACCTGTGCGTGGGCTTTGGGTGGCGGATACCTCCTATTACTATCCGGAAGATCGCGGCATCTCAGAAAGCATCGGCTTTGGTCGCCAAATGGCACGCGATGCCATACGAGGCGAGGCATCATGATGCGCAGCTTCATGAACCGTCAGTTTCTCGGCTTCTTGCTCACAGGTGGGCTAGCAGCCGCAGTTAACTTTGGATCGCGGATTCTTTACAACCGGTGGTTAGATTTTTCCAGCGCGGTGGTGCTGGCTTATCTCACCGGCATGGTGACCGCTTTCATTCTGGCGCGTAGCTTCGTCTTCACGCAAAGTAGCCAATCGGTTCAACGTAGCGCTATGTTCTTTGTATTAGTCAATGGCGTTGCAGTACTGCAGACGTGGGCAATCAGTATGGCGCTGTACTACCTACTGCCGATCGCGGGTGTCACGCAATGGGTGCCGGAAATCGCGCATGCCGTTGGTGTCGCGGTACCTGTATTCACCAGCTACCTCGGGCACAAGAAGTTTTCCTTCAGATGAAATCGTACATCTCCAAGAAGCGGCAACCGTAAAGCGGTAGCCAGCTCGGCACGTTGTAAAAGCGAGCAGCGATTTCACTGAGCACTTGGGCACGATAAGGCGCGAATCGGAAGCCCTCTCCATCTGCCACCCAGAAGCGTGCGCCGTCAATCATGCGCTCTTGCACAGTAAGCTGCGCGAAAAATCCCTGCCATGCTGCTGCGTCGATAGGTCGGGTGCTAGCGATGCGGATATTTTTTCCATCAAGCTTGTGGAAATCCGTGATCGGGTCATCAAACCTTGCATGAAAGCTTCCAAACCCAAATACGGGTATGTAAGTTTGTGCGTGATACGCCAGCAGCGATGACTGGCTGTACGAGGGAGTCATCAGCGTCGTATCAGAAGGTATATCTTTTTTCAAGGCGAGCACAACTTCTTTACCTTCGCGGTTCACTACGATATCGGTATGCAGTCGAAGTGACTTGAAAACCTCCACCGGTAGATGCGCTAGGCTAAGCACCAGCAGCAGGTGGGGCAGCCCAAGCCAAAGAGCCCATTGTCTATGGCGTTGCAGTGTTTCATCGCTTAGGTGAACGGCAGCAAACAAAAAAATAAACGGAACGAAGGCAAGCAGCCAATGTAATCCAATTTCTTTATAAAACGAAAGTAACAGAAACAGGCTGAATGGCACGATAAACAACGCGGCGATGGTGCGCGTCGTCTTTTCGCCGGATGCTCCCTGATCAGGCGCTTTGCCTGCTCGCACACTTCGCCATAAAGCAATCGCTGTCCATGGTGTGATGAGATAGGCCAGCATCAGAAAATACTGCGCAACCTGCAAAAAAGAAAAATGCGCGTCTTGATTGCGATTGAGCAGGTTGAACAGAATATTGTTCCAGCAGTGACTGGCGTTCCATGCCAGATTCAGCAACATAAAGGGTAGTGCGCAGACTGCCACCAGCAAAACCCGAGCGATGCCCCCTCGCCGTGGCAGCAAATAAATCGCATAGGTGATGGCAAGCAGGCCAGCAAAGTATTTGGACAGTAGCGCTAGCCCGAGCAGAACACCACTTGCGGCATACCAGCGCCATTTGTTTTCTTGCTCAGCGCGTACGAAGGCATAGCCAGAAAAAAACAGAAACAGGATCAGCGGCGTATCCGTCGTGATCAAATTAAAAGCCCAGGTAAAGGGCAATGCCAGAAACAGACTACCGAGTAGCCAGCGTCGCTCGGACTGTTCGGGCAGCAGTCTGTTGAACAGATCCATCATGCCGAATGTGATGGCGATCCATAGCAACACAGCGGGCAGCCGCAGCACTAACGGGTGTGACGACACTTGCTGCAGACCCCAAAGCCACCAACCCACCATCGGTGGGTGATCGTAAAATCCGCCCCAATCGGGATGCTTGCCCCACTGGTAAAAATACGCTTCGTCGCCGATAAACGGAAAGGCTACCGCCAGCCAGAGCTTGAGTGCTGTACTGATGGCAAGCGATAACAGGAAAACCTGTTTCGGCCTAGAGAACGATGCGGTTGGCGACACAGTGAGGGATTATGGTAAAAAGCTAAGTGTTTCAGGGAAATATCGCGCGTCAGATGCTGCCGAGTAGCGTAGCTGAGGGCCCTGATTATAAGTGGTACCGTGCGGCGCGAAAATTGGCCTTTCTAAAAATAATCAAACGACTACTTTGAACAATGATGATAGACAGTCTTTTTCGGCGATTGACGCGCATGCTGCTGCTATTGACGCTGCTGATCCCGTCTTTTTCTATGGCCGCAGATTATTGGACCGATGGATTTTCACTTAGCCGCGAAAAGGGTGATCGCAACGCGCTGATTTTTTCGCCTTATACGGTCCATTTCAGCCCGAGCTCAGAGCATCAACACGTTTGGCTGGTGGGTCTGGAACGAGAGCGTGAGAACGGACTAGTGGCCGGTGCTGCGTTTTTTACTAATTCCTTTGGTCAGCCCTCGCTGTACTACTACCCGTGGGGCGCGGTGTACCGCGGCTTGGCTGGCAATCCACAACTCTATGCCAAGCTAACCGCTGGCCTGCTCTACGGCTATACAGGTAAATACGAGAACAAGGTGCCGTTCAATTACAGCGGATTTTCCCCGGGCATCGTGCCTGCGCTTGGCTGGGATCTGGGCGATGGGTTCGAAGTGCAAGCCAATATGCTCGGATTTGCCGGATTGATGGTGCAGCTATCGCTGCCACTCAAGTGATAGATTGCGGTCTCTCTATCCGCAACATGTTGAAGCAACTTACTGCAGCTTTGATTATTTGCTGCGCCGGAACGGGGTATCTGCAGGCCGCGACCCCAATGCTGGTGACGTCCGATTCGCAGGGCAACGATTATCTGTTAGACACGGATGGTATGACCCGCAAGGGTTATCTGGTGTACGTGTGGCAGTTACAGAATCTTGCGCAGCGAAATGAGCGGGGCGCTTTGTCGGTCCGCACTCAAGTCGAATTTGATTGCCGCTTTCGGCAGTCTCGCGTGATGTGGGTCTCACTGTACCCAGAGCTGAATGAGGGTGGTGCCGTAATCAGCTCAGGTATGGTGGCCAATCCGGAGTGGGTACCGGCCCAACCGGGCGCGGTGGAAGATAGCTTGATCGACTACGCCTGCCGCCGAATTATGCGCTGACCCTTCTGGGCTTTAGTGCATGCTCTCTAAAACCATCACGATCAGCCCAAACATCGTCAGCATCAGTATCAGTGAGCCAAGCGGTGGTACCAGAATAATCATCAGCCCAGTCGCCATGAGTAAACCAAGCGCCAACTTACCGCGACTGCTGTTTTTCCTGAATTCCAAATAAACCAGGAAGGTTGCCAGTATCAATGGCAATATCCAGGCACCCGATCCGATCAGATCATGTGAAAACGGTTCACTCGCGCCTTCATTGTTCGCGATACTCAGAGATTGTGTAGATCGGGTCATGTCTTTATCCGAAGTGGCTCGCGGTTTGCAGAGAGATAGCTGGCTCTGATTGACCGACGTAGTACCTGCCTTCTGCGCCGGAAGTTGTGCCAGCCTTCTTCCTATTCGATCAATCGGATCAATGTGAGTTTTCTTTAGTGCGGACCCGCTAAGCGTCCGGTACTTCTTCAATAACAAGTCACCCCAAGGTCTGAACTGAGGCGCTAGCCGGCTCAAAGGCCACCTAGCCAACCGATAGTAATCGCCTTGTGTTCTTTAGTTTTTTTCTGCAATTAACCTCCCTTCAAGGCTTGATCTAAAGCAACTTGTGCGATACATTGATTAAGAAATTTCCTAACTGTTGTTCTAGCCTTTTGGGAGTACTACCGTGGCCAAATTAGAAAAGAGTGCTTTGTCAGAGCAGATCGAAGGTTTGCTTGATTCTGGGGCTGCGATTGGATTCCCTATGTCCAGGTCCAAAGACGACGACGAAGATAACAATAAATACAAAAGCTCGTCTCAATCAGACGATGATGACGACAGCGATGACGACAGCGATGACGATTCCGATGACGACGCCGATGACGACGCCGATGACGACGCCGATGACGACGCCGATGACGACGCCGATGGCGACACGGATGACGACACGGATGACGACACGGATGACGACACGGATGACGACACGGATGACGACACGGATGACGACGCCGATGACGATACCGATGACGACACGGATGACGACGCGGATGACGACACCGATGACGATAGCAGCGACAATCATCCCGAAAAGTACAAATTTGTTGTAAAAGACGGCGTGGTCGTTTCAAAGTCCGAGATAGAAGATGGTGAAGAAGAGCTAGACGATCTCGAGGATGACGAGTCCTACGTGGTTTCAGATGGCTTGATCATCAAAACAGAAGAAAAGAAGCACGGCACGCAGACAACGACCTATGCTGATGAAGACGGCGATGGCATCTACGCAGTCGTCGAGCATGTATGGACCAAGAATGCTACGACCGGTAGCGATGATGATGACGAATATGAAGATTGGTACGAGCAGGATGGCGAATACGACGACTATGAAATAGTCGTAACTGGCACCAGTGTTCAGTTATTTGATAAAGAAACCGAAGAGCTGACATCGAGTTTTGATGTGGCGGACAGGATCATCCTGAACGACAAGGGGTTTGCTACTGCGCTGGACGACAATGCCTGCAAAGCCTACCGGATTTATCAAGCGGCTTTTGACCGTGATCCGATGGCTGACGACACCGCCGGACTTGGATATTGGATATCTCAAATTGATGGTGGCATGGACGTCGAAGAGGTCGCTGCGAGATTTATTGATTCGCCGGAGTTTCGTGCGGTTTATGGCGCCAATGCTGATAACGCCACCTTCCTTACCAGGCTATATGAAAACGTTCTCGACCGGACTCCGGATGGCGACGGGTATGCATGGTGGTTGAAGGAGTTAAACACGAATCCTGATCGCGACTGGGTCAAGGTATTGGCCGAGTTTTCCGAGTCGAATGAAAATCAGGAGAACGTAGCGGCCATTATTGCCGAAGGTATCGTATTCGATATCGTCGCTTGATTAACGGTTGCTCCTCACACGGATTGTTTGTGATGCCGCTCGTAAAGGGCATTACAGCCTCCGTCTGATTCTCTGACTAAGGTGGGCCCGGTAATCTTTCCGGGTCCGCTAACTCGTCTGGCGAGCTGACTTATTTTTCAATCAGCGCGTTCAAATAGGCAACGGCGCCATCTGCCGGGCCGAGTTTCGGATTTAAGAGACAAAAGCTATCGATGCTGGCGATGGCCGGGTCAGCGGCGTTCGGATCGTCGTTGTAGCGATCTGGCTTCGTTCGTTCGAGGCCTTGATGCGTCAAACTGAGCGGCGCGAGAAACGCGTTGGTCCAGATTTTCTTTCTCGGATACGCTAGGTCGGTCCACGCTTGACATGACAGGTCACCAAACAAGCTCGCGGCAGTTGCATTAACGCCTGCGCAAGCGAGCGCTGTCAGTAAGACAAAAGCCCAAGCGCTAGGCTTGCTTATTTGAGTAGCGGTGGAATTCATAGTAAGCGTTGAGTTTTTTGGGGAGCATATATCAATTACCCCACCTGCTCATTTCAAGGCTTCCGATTTATAGACCCGAAAGTGGGAACGCCGGCGGCGCAGCAACCGGTCGTCGAGATGTTGGTGCAAGAAATTCGACTGCCGAGCGCCAAGCCCAATCAGATTACAGGCCTATCGCTACCGTATCTGCCTAGGACGGTTTGCTCAGAAATCGCTACTTTTGAATTGTGTTCTTAATGGTGAAGTCTACGTTTCCAGCCATCGGCGATCAGGATAATATTCTCGAGATTGCGAGATGGCAGTATAAAAATGACAATTTTCGTGGTGCTTGCCCCGGCTGACGGATGAGACTGCGCCGCTCCGCATTGCCTTAGGCCTAGTCGGAATCAAGATCGCGATGAACGTTCAAAGGAGACGGCCATGTTTCAACTGCTAGAGAAACACAAAAATCCAACGCTGAAACTGAATCTAATCGTACAGTCATTGTTCGAGCAAGTAAAAGCGAACCCAGTGATTGCGCATTATTTTATTAGCGTATCGCTGGACGCTCTGGCGCAAGATGTGCAGCGCTTCAGTCATTTCGTGATGGCGCATCCTGATAGCTTCTACCGTGAGCCCTTGAATGCTCAGAAGAGTTCAATGCCGGAAATTCAGGTGAGCTCATTTGTTTTTGAGGAGGTGCACAAAACCTTAATTCAGATCTTGAAGTCCCATGAGATTCAAGACGACGACTTGCCTAGGCTGTCCTATGAAATTCTAGAGATTGTTGAAGAGTCGAGAGCGCAGTTCAGTGACACCATCATGATGGCACTGAAAATGGAGGATGTGAATACTGAAGGCCTGCTTCAAGTATTCAAGCGATTTAAGTTCGACGCAAAAATCGCCGGCAAGAATGAGGTTCTGATTGAAGCTGGTCTAGATATCCCCGTCGTAGTAAAAATTCGATCCAAAGACAAATCGATTGTCCTTATTGGGAAAGCCGTCTCGATTGAAAATTCGTCGCTGAGCGATGTCACAGAAATTGCGCGCATGTCGGCTGAGCGCTACCCGATTCATCCCGTACGCGCTGTCGAAGATGATGACGATTGGCCGTTTCTATTCATGGAAATGCCGCTCCCTTATCAGCACGGCGTGCCACTGCGTATGCTATTCAGATTGCTGAAATCTTTCGCCACTGCATTCCATCGGAGTGTGAAATGCGATACGCGCCGGATACTGACCTTGAACAATCCCAACCGATAACTGTACAGACGCAACCAACTAGTCCGAATAATTACGCATTTTTTTGATGTAGCACCTCACCCAGCCGTTTCAGGGCTTGCCGTTATGCACCTTGGTGAGTACGGTAGTTAAGAATTTTTATAACTAGTATGCCAACCGTGCACGGAGTCGCCATGGCTAAAGCTGAAGATACTGTTTTGTCAGATCGTACGGAACGCTTTCTGGTTACTATGCCTTGATCTGTCTGCAGTAATCACTGCTTCAACAAGCGCTCACATTCCACCCGTACTTCTTCGCGCGCTCTGTCCTGCCCCAACAAGAACACTTTCTCAGACCCAAGGGTCGTAAGCAATCCCATTCGCAATCAGCGAGGCCACATTCGCTTGATTTTCAGTCGACTCAGAAAAGTCAGCGAGTACTTTCTGCCA
>JAIXQV010000161.1 GCA_027485535.1 Oxalobacteraceae bacterium
ACAACCACCCGCATAACAACATGACAAGCGCTAGAAGTCCGCATTCTAACGGCAGCCTATAATTCACGCGTGAATTACGCCTTGTCCTTTTTTCGA
The DNA here is from genome assembly GCA_027485535.1 of Oxalobacteraceae bacterium. Classification (GTDB taxonomy): domain Bacteria; phylum Pseudomonadota; class Gammaproteobacteria; order Burkholderiales; family Burkholderiaceae_D; genus Pernthalerella. The sequence goes on from JAIXQV010000161.1 coordinate 97, forward strand.
TGGCCGTTACCGGCCCTGCTGGCATGGGCCGGAAGCTGGGTGCTCTACGGCGTTTTGCTGCGGCTGGAGGTCGCCGCCTGGCTGTCGCTGTCGATCGCCACACTCGCCGGTGCGATGCTGTCGGTGTTCGCTGCAACCTTCTGGCGTCGCCTTGCTGTCGCAGCCGGGTTTCCGTTGTCTTTGCTGATCTCAGGCAGCGTCGCGCTGCCGGCATGGGCGTGGTTGCTGCCATTGCTGCTGGTCGCGATTGTGTATCCGATGAACGCCTGGCGCGATGCGCCCTTATTCCCAACGCCTTCGTCTGCGTTGATCGGACTGGGCGAGCGTGCGCCTCTAGCCAATGGCGCACGCATTCTGGATGCCGGTTGTGGGCTGGGAGATGGTTTGATTGCTTTGCGCGCAGCTTACCCAGCAGCTACTTTGTGTGGTGTGGAATGGAGTTGGCCGCTGCGCGGTCTTACCGCACTACGTTGTCCGTGGGCGCGTATCACTCAAGGCGATATGTGGAAAAGCGATTGGTCACAGTACGACATGGTGTATCTGTTTCAGCGACCCGAGACCATGCCACGTGCTGTTGAAAAGGCGAGGGCAGAGCTGCGTCCCGGTTGTTGGCTGGTGAGTCTTGAATTCTTGGCGGAAGAATTGAAGCCGACGGCGCAGTTGAATAATGTCGAAGGTAAGCCGGTTTGGTTGTACCGCGCACCATTTCAATAAACTTCACTAAACTTCGCTAAAGTAATGCCGCTGCCGATACTGGTGGCATATGGCTATGCGCCTTGTACTTTCTTTGGCGCACCCGTAGCACGCTACACATAGCCACCCGCGTAGGTGATCACCTCGCCACCGGTGTTGATCTTGAAGCGCGATATACCCGGCAGGTCGTGCGTGTTGACGCCACCGAGGTCGAGTTTCACAATGCCGCGCTGCTGGAGTCGCTCGATGGCACTCCATAGAATCAGATTGTGCGCATTCAGTGCGCGGCCTTGCGGATTGGTCCAGCCGAGTTGGTAGGTGGCACTGCTGCCGTGAATCAGAAATAACATCGCCGCCACCGGGCGCGATTGCCAGTGTGCTTGAAGAATGAGTACTGACGCTGCCCCACCCTCCTCAAGATAATGCGCGATAAAGCCCAGTGGTAATGCATAAAAGCGTTTGCGCTCTCGTTGTCGGTTTTCTTCTGCCAGAACACGCGGTAGTTCGGGCGAGTCATTTGCTAATTCGGCGAGCTTCAGACCGGAGCGCTCGGCAGCAGATAATCGGTTGCGCCAGTACGGGTGCAGGCCAGCGCGTATCGCTGTCAACGGTTGCGATAGATCGAGCATCACGGTGGAGTAACCGGTGAGTACTCGTGTCAGTGATGCCATGCTGGGATGCTTGGGGTCGGTGAGATCCGGTGAAAACAGAATGATGCGTGGCCTAGCCATTGGCAACGATTGCTTCAGCGCGCGCTGAATACGTGCCTTGTCGGTATCAGATACGTCGCGCAGCCAGAATGGGCCGCGCGTGCAGAGTGCTACGCCCAGCAGATAGCCATAGCGTCGGCAAACAAACTGCGCCAAGGCGACAGTTTGGCCTTCAAGCCGAACCTCAGCGCGATGGATCTGCATGCCCGGCAGGCGCATACTGGCGCCATAAATCCAGTGCTGCTGCATGACGGCGCTATGGGCCGCGTGCGCAGCATCCCATTGCTCACGCGGTGTTTGGTTCCAAATGACATTCATTGACGTCAGGTCTCAACAGAGTTGTTCCGGTGAATGCCGGTCTACCGTTTATTTCCACAGTTTATTTCGATAGGTACTAGTTCGCTCACGCTGCATATATTGGAATGACGCCGATAATGCACCTTTGTTCCGAGCGTATTCACCGCCGATATAATCCGCAATGTCACGCCAAGCGATCGAATTGATGCGCAAACCAGCAAAACTCACCCATCAAGCGCCTCATCAAGCGTCCCATCACGCCAATCAGGTGCGCGGCCTTGACTTGGGCAAGCCACGACCGACAGCCGCCGCGTGGGCACTGATCATGCTTTATTTTGGTGTGCCCGCCATGCTGATCGGCGCGTTGATTGATCTTGTTATTCAATGGGCGAGTGGTGATTGTGTTGGGCTGTGGTGCTGGATGATCATTTAATTTATTTTCAAAAAGATAATTCCATAGGTTCGAATATTCACTTTGGCCGACAAGGGTAGCGTTATTCGGGACTTTGTTTCACAATTGCCATGGTACTGTCTGGTACGAGCTTGAATTCTCCGATCTCGTGCCGATTTAACAGACGATAGCGTGCGGCCTGGGTCATCGGGTCCTGAATCCGCTTGCACAAGGAGAGGCAGATGTTTTTTTTCGTGGGACTAGGCGTCGTGTTTGGCTGCGTATTCGGCGGCTACATCATGGCCGGCGGGAAGATGGCACCGATCATCAAGGCGGCGCCGATCGAGGGCTTCATTATTGTGGGCTCGGGTATCGGTGCGCAGCTGATCGCAAACAGTATGCTGATCTTCAAAGGCGGTTTCGGCGGCATCGCTCGCTGTATCGCGGGACCGAAATGGAAGCCCCAAGATTATCTCGATCTGATTCTGATGGTCGGCAAGCTGCTGAACGTGATGAAAAAAGAGGGCGCAGTTGCCCTTGAAGCGCACGTTGAGGGTCCGGATTCGTCGGCTATTTTTGGTGAATATCCCAAGCTTGCCGCAGACCACTCCATCGTTCACATGATTTGCGACACGCTGCGACTGGTCGTGATCGCCCAAGGTAACCTCGATGCAGACGCGGTGGATGACGTGATGAAAAACGCCATCAAGACCCACCACCACGATGAATTGAAATTCCAGGGCATGCTTTCCAACGTGGCTGGTGCGCTGCCCGCGCTGGGGATTGTTGCCTGCGTGTTGGGTGTGGTGAAAACCATGGGCGCGATTGATCAGCCGCCACCGGTACTCGGTGCGCTGATTGGTTCCGCGCTGGTCGGTACCTTCCTCGGGGTGTTCGTGGCGTACGGGGTGTTTGACCCACTCGCCGCGCGTCTGGGTCAGATCATTGACGAAGATGGTCAGATCTATAAAGTCATCAATGAAATGATTGTGCAAACCCTGCGTGGCCACCCGGTGCCGTTAGTGATCGAAGCGGCTCGTAGTGTGATCTCGCACCAGAATCAGCCTGGGTTCGCCGAAGTCTTTGACGGGCTACGCGGCAAGTAAAAAACGTCGCTGGCGGTGTTGGAGGTGTCTTGCCGTACGTCTTGTACTGCCTGCGACACCTCCGCCTAGCCAGCGACGTTTTTCAATTCAGTCACCGTCGTTGTAGCTGTCTTGTCGTACGTCTTGTACTGCCTGCGACACCTCCGCCTAG
>JAIXQV010000065.1 GCA_027485535.1 Oxalobacteraceae bacterium
ACATTTTTTGTCATGGCGCCGACATCACTGTACTTGCCGCCGCCTAAATTGATGTACTGATTCGTAGAAAATCCGGATACATCCAAGGCATCGCTGCCTCCTGCATACCATAATGTGACGATCGGATTGGTATTCTGGGAAAAATCGAACACACTTTTTCCAGCGGTCGAATTGAAGCCGTAGGTCGTATTGGTTTTTCGGGTGTTGGTGTCAGCGCCGTAAATAGCTTGCGCAGCCGCTACGTCATACACCATTGGTGTTTGCGAATACTTCCAAGCGTTATCAGAGCCAATGTGATCGGTTGTGCTTCCGTCCGCGTCTACGTCCCAATAGGACATCAACGAGTAAGCGCGTGTATCTTGTTCAAATTCTGCCGAAGCGGCATAAGAGATGTCCCCAGCGCCGGCGTTGTAGGTGCCTGGGTGGCTGATGCCGATTGCATGGCCAATTTCATGCAAAACCGTCATCGGCCCATATCCGCCGAAGTAGAAGTCCGAGTCTTGGTCGTGGGTCCACCATTGCGTCGCCATCCAGATTTCGGATCGACTCATTTTATAATTCGCCCCTGAGTACGAGTTGCTGCCGTTTGCAGCAACCCACTGCCATACTTTTGCGTAACTGCCGCCGCCGGTATTGTCAGACCAAGCCACTTGAATTTGGTTTTGTGATGCAGTTGTCTGCTCTACAAAATCTGGTGCGACGATGTCATTCCATAACTCAAACGCCTCTTTGACTGAAGCCTTTCTGGCAGTTGATACTGCACTAAATCCGGACAATTCGGACACGCTGTTTTGCAGCGGAGTCGTAGGGGTTGAGTAGTTGATGACCGATGTTGGGCTCCAGCTAACCGTATAGGTCTCGGGGTTTCCACCCCATTGCGTTCTCAGTTGCTGGACAATCTGATCTGTGGTGAAGACAGGTTTGGCGTTAGCGCCAATAAAACTGTCTGAAACAGTATCGCTAAAAAGTATTTTCCCGTTCTGAAATGTGAAGTAACTCCGCTTGGCATCCTGTTGAGACACGGGATCGCGTTCAGTGATTGGCCGTTGTCCTAAGCAAGCAGGGCACATGCAGGAATAGTTTGGAAGGTTATCCATGGGTCGCTCACAAGAACTGGGATTATTAAAATTTTTCTTAACGCTTGGCGCAAACTTCGCTCCAGCCTTGCTAGCTGCGCATCATCAATCCTGTATTCGGTGGTGATCTATGAATCGCCACTCATAAAATGAATAATGTTTGTTGCCGTGACAATCTCTGGCCTGTAGCTAGGCGTTACATCACGCCAATCAATAATGCGCAGTCAGCACTACGACGTTACGAACTTGCCTTGTAGAAATGCAAAATCAGCATATAACAGAATCAACACCATAAATTTATACACTTGGTATTGTTTGTTTTATTATCAGTATTATTTATTGAGAGAATTTATGAGATTTGAATGAGCGAGCGTTAATGTTTTAAAAGTTGGTCCTTTTTATTTAATACTTGGTTTCAATGATGAATCTCGCCGTTAAGAAGTTAAGGAGCACGCTTGTTGTCAGTTAAATTTTCTATTCACCCTGATCCAGAGTCGCTTGTGCAAATTAGGTGACAATTTTCGGCAAAGCTTTTCCGCTTAATGCCGGCTAGTTATTGCCGGGTCGTCGCCGACATCGATTGCGTGCCGATTATTCGGCTAGTAGAGCGCGATGGCTCATTTCTTGCTCAATGACCGCTCAGCAGTCCTAACTATCATAAGGAGCTCGAAATGCTATCGAATAATCAAGCACTCTCAGGCAGTGCTGTAGGAAGCGCCGACCTTAAACTCGGTCAAAGATTTTTGCCGAAAATTCGTACGGGCACAGGGAGTGAGACAGCTACGGCCAACTCATTCGCTGACAATCTAAAGAACATCAAATCCAAGATTGCGACGCAAGACGTTTTTTCCGGATCAACAGGCTCGGCCTTACCAACCGATGTTAGGTGTGAATTGCCCAACCAGCCGCGCACCCCGGTGAATCCTGAACGTCCACCAGTTCCACGCTGTGGGCTGCCGGAAGTCACATTGAGCAACCTAAGCGCTCAAAAAGGATTCAAAGCTGTGAAGTCATAATTCGTGAAGGCGACTTGTGGGGGCAGGCTAGCGTATTGCGGTGTGTAGCCGGTAAGACGAGTGCCTGCACCACGATCGCCGCGCTCGGCATCGTCGGCAGGCATCTTGGAGATAGAAAGCGCTGCTAGCGCTCAAGCTTCGCTAGAGGCTGTTTGACTGATCAGCGGCTGTGTAATTGCTCAACCCAAGCAATCTGTCCGGGTAGACACTGGGTTTTTAAGTCGTAGTGCGCGCGTGCGAAGGCGCGCGCATTCTCGCCGAGTTTTTTTCTCGTTTGGGAATCAGCGAGTAGTGCGCCGACGTGCTCGGCGAGTGCGTTCGCATCGAAAAAATCGACCAGCAGGCCCGTCTCGTTATGGCGGATGGCTTCGCGCAATGGCGCTGTATCGCTGGCGACAATCGCGCAGCCTGCGCTCATCGCCTCCAACAAACTCCAGGACAGGACGAAGGGGTAGGTCAGATACACATGAACCGTAGACAGCTGCAGTAGAGGTATGAATTGCTGATACGGCAGGTTTCCGAGGAAGTGTACCCGCGCCCAATCAGCGTCACTTATCTGCGGTCTCACCTCATTGGCAAAAATCGTTTTCCATGTACTGTCACCGGCAGGCTTGGCACCATAGCTCACGCTATCACCGCCGACGATCAGTACTTGCGCATTCGGGCGTTGCCTTAACAGCGAGGGTAGCGCACGCATGAAGGTGTGATAGCCGCGGTAGGGCTCCAAGTTACGATTTACAAAGGTAACTACCTCATCGTTCCTTGAGAGCGCGAGCCCATTGCCCAATGTGATCGTGACATCCGGATCGGGTCGCACAGCCTCGGTGTCGATGCCGTCATGCACAACCGTGATGCGATCGCGGAAAGGCAAAGGAAACGTACTCGCTTGCCAATGGGTAGGTGAGAGCCCCGCATCCGCGATATCGAAATGCAGCAGGTTATTCAGATTCTTCAGCCGCATGCGACAAGGCTCGGCGACATCAGTCACCGGGAACTCAGGATCAAAGCCGACATCCGTGCCATCCGCATGATAAAAAAACTCGCAGTAGATACCCAGCTTGGCTGCCGGCCATATCTCTTTAAGAAATAAGCTCTCGCCCCAGCCATGGTGCGCCACGATCACATCGGGATCAAAGCCTTGTTGTTTTAGCTTCAGGGCCGCACGAAAGCAAGCCTCACCTCGAATGGTTTTGGTTTCGAAGTCGCCCACCCAAGGATGAATATTAGGTGTGCTGCCGCGCGAGGCGGTGTAGGGCACAAGCGTCACGCCGTGCCAGTTCTGTTGCTCGATTTTTTGCATCGTCATCGCGACCACGCGATGGCCACGTGCGGCAAGTGCCGGTGCGAGAAACTTAAACTGGCCTGGAAAATTTTGGTGAATAAACAGGATATTCATGCCAACCCATAAGGCAAATAAACAATACCATCAGCAATCTGCGCTGCCACATTCGTCTGATTTTCAAGGGATTCAGAAAAATCAGCGAGTACCTTGCTGAAGGTTTTACTGGGATCATTCTGCATTTGGTTAATCCACCAGTTCAACCCCGTCGTGTCGGGCGTTCGGTCGAGGACGTTTTGATACAGTCGATTGATAAACACAGAAGGGCTCGGGCTGTTGCCATAGAGCTGACGAAATTCTGCGCTATCGACAAAACGTGCCGCGACCTCAACCACATTCATGCCGTTTTCCATCTGAGCTATCCAGTAGCCTAGGCCTTCCAGATCAGGGCTGCGATCAAATGCTGCCTTGTAGACACGGTAGGCCTTTGCGCTGTCACCGGCAACATCAGTAGAAACCCACCGATCTGAAAACTGTAATGTCTCTACCTCAGTCAATCGATCGGAACCGAGGCTGCGCTGTTGATCGGTAACACTCACTACCCCGTTACTGATCGAGACGCTAAAGCGGCTATATGCACCAAGGAATCGAACGGTATCGTCACCAGAGCCGCCATCAATCGTGTCATTACCTTGGCCGGCGTCGATCGTATCGTTACCAGCCGAAGCGAGGATACGATCATTACCAATAGAGCCAATCAATAAATCATCCTCAACGCTACCGCTGCCGTTTAGCAAACTATCGTTAGCGCTCATCGCACGACGTAATAGAGCCTCAGATAGCCCAATATCCGCCCACGTTGATCCATTGCGCGACCCGGCACTTTTTACGCCAATCACTGCACCATTCGATAGCAAGGGTCCGCCAGAGCTTCCCGGTCCCATGGAGGCGGCGGTTGAAACATACACCGCATCAATCGAATGGCGGTCAACCAACACGCTACCCTGCATCATGCCGCTTGATCCCGATGGGTAGCCGACCTCGGTTGCGAGGATATCGTTTTTATCTTGGCTGAAGTCCAGCGCCAAGCTGCCAATACTGCGTAATTCGCGGGGTAAGCCGATCAGCGCAACATCGTACTGTGACTCATAGCGCCAAAATGTCTGGGGATCGTTGTCGGTAAAAATTTCCGGGTTATAGACAATCGACATGGGCGCGCCCGAGTCAATCGCTATACCAGGCGATTCAATGAGATTACGTGCGCTGTTGTAATCAGCGCCAAAATAAAAACGGAAACGGGTAGCGAAGCCGCCGTAGGTTGGATCAAACACGCAATGACCGGCGGTGAGTACATCATTGCTGCCAACAAGTGCGCAGGTGCCGATACTGATGCGTCCATCTGGCCACGTCGTTTCCAGCATGCCGACCATGGCATAAGGCGCTGCAGCACGTTGCGTTGAGTTGACTTCGACAATCGCCATCTCGTCTCGCCTCTGTCACTCAGTGTAATGGTCGTGCATTACGCTCTGCGCCAGTCACTTCGGCGGCGGCTTCATTCATCCATGCGGGCCAATCATCCAGCGGCCACTCGGCACGCACGAACATATTGCGCAAGATGTGCAGATACTGACGCAACTGAACCGAATCAAGTGCCAACTCAGCTATCTCACCGTCAGGAATCGGAAGCTGCAGTAGCACGCCCTTGGGCTTACGTTGCAGATCGAGTGTGGTGACCAGCAGCGGTGCAGCATCCGTCGTCTGCACGACAGCGCTCGGCTCAAACTTCATTAACGCCGAGGTCTGACGGAAGGCTTGCATCAGTTCGCGGTCACTCGTAGCGGGTGTCGGCGTGACATTCTCCAAGTAGGCCAACAGCGCTTTCACCAAGGCGCGGCTCATGCGCAGTGTCAGCCAAAACGTCACGACGGTACCGCTTTGATCCTGCGCGCGTAGCAGAATGCGATCTTCTGCCGCGACATAGTCCAGCGTGAGTTTCTCGAGTTTCATCGTCGGCACGGCGCGCGCTGCATCATTCTTCTTTCAACGATGCCGCAATACGCTTGGTCAGCGGATGTAGGAGGTAGGTCAGCAGAGAACGCTCACCGGTTTTGATGAGCACTTCTGCCTGCATACCGGGTTGAAGATTGCGCTCGCCGAGCTGCTTGATGCCTTCTGGCGTCAGTTCAACCCGCGCCAGATAGTAAGACATCACGCCCGCCGGGGTTTGCTCTGACAGCACATCGCCCGAGATAGTTTTAACCACAGCATCCACCACCAGTTGCGGTGAGTGGGCGAATGCAGAGAACCGTACATTCGTCATATCACCCGGGCGCACACGATCAATCACATGGGTGGGTATCTTGGCCTCAAGCAGCACGCCTTCCTCGGCCGGCACCACATCCATCAGTTTCTGGCCAGCAGATACCACGCTGCCATTGGTAATCGACAGGCCGATCACTTGGCCATCGACCGGTGCCTTCAGTTGCACGCGGCGCAGTTCGGCGCCCAACGCGGTGGTGCGCTCACGCAAGCCTTGTAGCTCGCGTCGTGCATCGGCTAGCTGCGACGATGCATCGCGGCGGTATTCTTCGCGCCGCTGCTGCATGCGCATTTTCATTTCAGCGATAGAGCGTTGCACCCGTTGGCGGTTACCTTCCAGGTCGGCCATCACCGCGCTCAACTCCGCTTGCCCTTGTTCCAGTTGCAGCGCCTGATTACGGGGCGCATAGCCTTCTGCGGCGAGATCGCTGATACTTTTCAGCTGCTCCGATTGCTTTGCGCCTTGCACTTTGCGGCTTTCAAGCGAGCGGGTAATGCCGACCAGCTGTGCTTCCAAACCGGCGATATTTTCACTTATTGCAGAGAGGTCACTGCGTAACGCATTGCGGCGCGCCTCGAACAACTGTGTTTGGGTTTGTAGATGTTGCTGTGCCGCCGGATCAGTCACCGCATTCGTCAAGTCAGGATGGAAGCTGATTCGGTCTGCGCCGGCCAGCTCAGTCATGGTACGTCCCTCAAGTGCGCGCACGGCAAGGTAGGTGTGGTGCACCTGTTCATAGCTGGCGCGTGCAGTGGCATCATTCAGCACCGCCAGCACTTCACCCGCTTTTACGCGCGAACCTTCTTTCACCAACAAGCGCTCGATCGTGCCACCGCTGGGATGCTGAATCGGTTTGCGCTTGGTATCAATCGTCACCGTGGCGCCTGCCGGTACGCCTTCATCGAGTGGCGCCATGCCGGCCCACAACAAGAAGCCACCGAAGCCAACCACGATCGCCAGAAAACCATTGCGGATCGTGGCGCGGGTATCGGTAGGGAGTTCCAGATCGTCGACATCCGTGATGTCGCTGGCATTCCGTGCTTTGGCCGGAAGGCGAGCCTCAAATGAGCGGGGTGCAGGAGCAATGTTCATAGTCAGGCGGTTCTCGGTTGGGGAAGGGTGTCAGGCCGCGCAGCGGCTTCCATGACACCGAATTGGGCGACGCTGCCGTTGTTCAGCACCAATACGCGATCGGCCAGCGCCAACAAATTACGTTGATGCAGCACCATAAAAACGGTTTTACCGGCTTGCTTCAGCTCGGCGATCGCTTTCATGAGCGCCACCTCGCCAACATCATCCAAGTTGGCATTCGGCTCATCCAGGACCACCAAATCTGGCATGCCGTACAGCGCACGTGCCAGCGCGAGGCGCTGACGCTGACCGCCGGAGAGAAGGCCACCGGCTTGACCCAACGGTGTGTCATAGCCTTGCGGCAGATGCTGAATCATGTCGTGAATGCCAGCACGTTTTGCGGCGTTAATCACTTCATCGGAATCGATCTCACCGAAGCGGCAAATGTTCTCGGCCACGCTACCTTCCAGTAGCTCGATGTCTTGGGGCAGGTAGCCAATATGCGGGCCGAGGCGATCGCGATCCCACTTGCTGATATCAATACCATCCAGCAGCATCTGACCGCTGGTTTTGGGCCACACACCAAGCAAGCAGCGCGCTAAGGTCGATTTACCCGCGCCAGAGGGGCCAACGATGCCCACTACCTCACCGGGGCGGAACTCGATAGTGAGGCCCTTCAAAATTTTCGTGTCCGAGCCAGGCGCCATAGCCACGAGCTGTCGCAGTTCGACCTGCCCGGTCACATGCTCAGCGCTGTGGAAGCGCCCGCCGTCCGGATAATCGCTGATCACTTGGTCCAAGCGCGAATAGGCCTGACGCGCCTCAATAAACTGTTTCCAAGTACCGACCAGACTGCTGATCGGGCGCAGGGCATTCGACATCAGCGCATTCGAGGCAATCATGGCGCCCAAGGAAATCTCGCCACGAATCGCCAGCCAGGCACCAAGCGCCAGAATCAATGACTGCTGGCTGTACTGCATGAATTTCCCGAGTGCCTGAATGCGGTGTTGCTGCCCATGCGATTGCTCACGGCGATGAAACTGTGTGGCGACCAGTCCGATCCAGCGCCGACGCAAATTCGGCAGCATACCCATCGACTCCACCGCTTCGGCGTGCCGCAGCTTGCCACCCAAATAGCTATTGGCTTGCAACTCGCTATCGCTGGCACGCTCATGCAGCGAAGAAGTGAATAAATGGCTACCAACGGCGAGCGCAATCAGCAGCAGTGTGAAGACGATCCCGGCCCAACCCAGCAGGGGGTGCATCATGAACAGTACCGCTAGGTATATCGGCATCCAGGGCAAGTCGAAGAACGTGAAGATGCCGTTACCCGTCAAAAATTGACGAAGGTTGGTGAGATCAGAAAACGCCCGAGTTGCGCTGGCACCATCTTGTGCCAGATGCGCAGAAAAGCTGGCATCAAACACACGCGCATTCAGTGCCTCATCAAAACGCACACCGGCGCGCACAAGCAAGCGGCTACGAACAAGTTCTGCAATCGCCATCACGGCAGTAAACAGCACCATCACCAGCGTGACGGCAATCAGCGTGACTTCACTCTGACTCAGCATCACCCGATCGAATACTTGCAGCATGTAAAGCGTTGGGGTCAGCATCAGCAGGTTGGCAACCAGACTGAACAAGCCCACCCACAAAAACTCTTTACGGAACGTCCACAGCCCGCGGCCCAGCTCGCTGCGGTTCAGAGATCGAATCAGATTCATGCCATACCTCCTGCCACTTGCGGTGGCACGCCACTGGCCGCCAGTTGCTGCTGGCGTGCTTTGCTTAGCGCTGCCAGAACCTCATCGCGGGGTCCGAATGCGGCGAGTTGGCCATCCCGCAAAATCAGAATTTTGTCTGCGGCAGGCAGCACAGAACTACGATGGGTGATGATGATCGTGGTGCTGCCGCGGCGCTTCAGTTCAAGCAGCGTTTCAAACAGTGATTTTTCACCGGACTCATCGAGGCTGGAGTTTGGTTCATCCAGCAACACGAATTTCGGCCAGCCGTAGATCGCGCGTGCCAGTGCCACGCGCTGACGCTGACCGCCAGATAGTCGGGCGCCATCCTCGCCGAGCAAGGTGTCATAGCCATCCGGTAGCGCTTCGATCATGGGTTCAAGGCCTACCTGACGACCAGCTTCACGCACCTGCTCCATGTCGATATCACCAAAGCGCGCGATGTTCTCGGCAATGCTGCCATCGAACAACTCCACATCCTGTGGCAAGTAGCCGAGGTAAGGGCCAAGCTCGGCCTTATTCCAAGTGTGCATATCATTGCCGTCCAAGCGCACCTTGCCGGAGAGTGTTGGCCAGATACCGATCAGTAGTCGCGCCAAGGTAGTTTTACCGGCGGCCGATGGTCCGATCATGGCAACTGTCTCGCCCGGCGCAACAGAAAAATTCACCCCGCGCACAATCGGATATGGACTGCCAGGTGCCCCCGCAGTCACCTGCTCGACATTCAGATAGCCCTCGGGTGCCGGCAACGACATACCGTACTGGCGCTCCGGAACTGCGCTCAAGAAATTATCCATACGGCGGTACGAGTCGCGCGCATTCACTACCAAACGCCACTGCATGATCAGCTGCGCGAGCGGTGCCAGCACACGACCGCCGAGAGTTGAAGCGACAATCATCATGCCGCCACCACCGAGCAACATCCCCTTGACGGTCAGCCAGCAAGACAGACCCAAGATCAGCGAGCTCTGCAGCATCTGTATCATTTTCGAGCTTGCGCTATTGAAGCCGGCGGTATCCGAGGCCTCGGCCTGCCTGGCAAGAAACAGCCGCTGACGTTTCATCCAGCGTTTATGAATATGGCCAGCCATGCCCATTGCATTCACGACCTGCGCATTGCGCAGTACACCACTGGCATAGTTTTGCGCGCTAATCGCCGCCTTGTTTGCCTCCGTCAGCGCGGGTAATGTTTTACGTTCGGTTTGCACCCCGAGGGCGACTTGCACCGCCGCGCCAATCAGCGCCACCAAACCCAACCACGGGCTGATCATGAAAACGATAAAAAGATAGAGCAGTGAAGCGGGTGCATCCATGATTGCGGTCACCGCCGGCGAAGCGATGAAGTCGCGCAGCGTACGTAGATCATTGAACACCTGCATCGTGCCGCTACTCGGATTTTTTAGGTTGATATCAAAGCTGGCGTTAAATAATCGCTTGCGTAGGGACACATCGAATTTCTCGCTAGCTTGGTACATCAACTTGCTGCGTACGACGTCCAGCCATTCCATGATCACGTAGGTACCGAGCACCCAGATCAGCAGCATCACCAGCGTCGTGCTGCTGCGGCTGTTGATCACGCGGTCATACACCTCCAGCATAAAAAGGGTAGGGGCAAGCACCAACATGCTGGTCACAAAGCTGAACAGCGCAGCCCGTTTATAGAGCGGCAGATAGCGCCATATCAGTTTCGACAATTCATTACTAGCCGGAGGTTTGACAGCGGTATTCATGCGGCGTGTTCCATGGCAGAAGGAGCGCTAGGCGAGGGTGGGTTCGTCAGAATTAGCACGTACTGGGGAAGCATGGGATCGGCTTCCGCGCCATCCTGCGGTGCTCCGGAAAAGTGAAAGTTCAAAGAAAAGGCGTCACCGATCGATACCATGGCGATTTCGCGCAGTTTCTCTTGCTGAAAACGTTGCTCGTCACCGGCGCTGATGGACAGCTGAAAGCGCAGTCGGCCGTCTAAGGAAAACATCGACAGCTGTCCCGACTTGATACTCAAGGTATGCCGATCAAAGTACACCGGTGCGCTGGAAGCAAACTGCAACAACGGCAGCGGCTGAGTGCCGAGTCGTGCCAAGTTGAAAGGGCTGTGGGGCGATTGATAGACCTGACGGCAGCTGCGCGACACCGAGTAAATCGCGTTGCAGATCATTTGCGAGCCCAACTGCGGGAAGCGCGCCCTGAGCTGCCGGTAGCTCAGATGATGCAGCGCGACCCGATTCCAGCAGCGCGTCTCGCGCGCCAGCGGAGCAAGGGCATTGCACACCTCGGCAAAAGCATGTTGCAGCGCATGCAGCTGCCGCGTTTGCGCCGGGTCCGCGTTCAGCGGGATGATAAGGGCAGTAGTCACGCCAGAATTGGAGGATTGCCGTGAGGCCAGATCTCATATAGGACTATTCATATAGGATACTCCTGAATGTTGTATGGCAACATAAAACCCGAGTGGTTTTGTCGGATTTGGCCTGCCAAACAAATCGGCAGATAGTGTTAACAATCCTGCGAGAATGCCGATTCTCCTCAGATAAAGTGTCGAACCCTCAAGAGCAGCAGATTGGCTTACCAAGAAATCATCACCGCATCGGGCGTCAGCCTTAATAACGTTGCCGCGCAGGCCGCGTTATCCGCCTATGACCAAGTCATCATCGCGCCCGAATCCACTGCGGTGCGCTTGGTGCTCAGCGACGGCGCCAGCAATACGCGTTGGGTGGCGAGTGGCAAGTTTCAATACGCCTCGACCAGGAGCACGCTGGATCAGGTCACCGGGGTAGCCGACTCGCTGTCCATTCTTCAGGGCGGGTCTCAGCAAAAAAATATTGTTTTCGGTCGCCCCTTTGACATCCAACAGCTGCTGCCGTTCAACGAAGCACAAGCGAGTGCTCAGCACAACTACCGATTGAGTTTTTTATCGGGGAATGATTCATTTTATTCTGCACGCTTGGGTACCGCCGCCGATCAAGTGCAAGGGCTCGATGGCAATGACCTGTTCGCTGGGTACGGTGGGGTAGATAGCTTTGATGGCGGCAGCGGCAGAGACACCGCGCTGTATCGGGGCTGGGCATTCGAGTACAGCGTTAGTGCGCTGGGAAACAATCGCTACTCGGTGCGCGACAATGTCGGCCAGCGTGATGACACCGACACGCTCGTTAATGTCGAGCGACTACAGTTTCCTGATCTGACAATTGCGCTCGACACCAATGGCACTGCCGGCCAAGCGTATCGCGTTTACAAGGCGGCGTTCAATCGAACGCCTGATGTATCCGGTCTGGGTTTCTGGATAGATCGTATGGACAAAGGCATGGATTTGATCGAGGTATCGTCACGCTTCATTGATTCCAATGAGTTTCGCGCCTTGTACGGCAGCAACCCAACCAATGATGTATTCC
The DNA here is from genome assembly GCA_027485535.1 of Oxalobacteraceae bacterium. Lineage (GTDB taxonomy): Bacteria > Pseudomonadota > Gammaproteobacteria > Burkholderiales > Burkholderiaceae_D > Pernthalerella. Next base: position 11,891 of record JAIXQV010000065.1, read on the forward strand.
TCACCCGCCTGTACAGCAATGTCTTGCAGCGTAGCCCGGACGATACGGGTTATCAGTGGTGGCAAAACCAGCTACGCAACAATCCGGAAAAAACCTGGAAAAAAGTTTTAGCCGATTTTTCGGAGTCTGCTGAAAATCAGGCGAATGTTGCCCAGCTAATTGCCAGCGGTATCCCGTATGACCCGCCCGGCTAGTAAAAGGTGGTCGCGGGTAGGTATCTAGCGACGCGCTTAGTTGCTGAAATACGGTCCCAGCGCGAGCACATCTTCGCCAGTGAGCACGCCTGCCGCTTGGCGCAGTCGCAAGTAGGCGATCAAATGACCATAGCGCGCCTGTGCAAGATCGCGGCGCGTGGTGTACAGCTGCTTCTCGGCATTCAGCAGATCGAGATTAATACGAGCACCCCCGGCAATACTTTTTCGAGTGGCTTCAATAACGAGCAGCGACGACTGCTCTGCATTGGCAAGCGCATCGATGCGCGCCTTGCTGCTGCTGAACAGGCGATGCTGCTTTCGCACTTCCTGCAGCACGTCTTCCGTCTTTGCCGCCAGATCTGAACGCGCGCGCTCAAAACTCGCGGTTGCTTGCCGCACCCCGGCGTCAACACTGCCACCGGAATACAAAGGAATAGCCATCTGCACGCCGATACTGCGCAGCCGCGATTCCTGATTGAAGGTCAGCAAAGAATCAGCCTTGGAGTCGGTGTAGCTCGCCACTAAATCCAGTTTCGGATAGTGCCCGGCTTGCGCACGCTTCAAATCCAGCTCGGCATAATTCACTTGAAACCGCTGCGCTATCAGCGTTGCGTTTTGATCGAGCGCGATTTTTTCCCAAGCCTCGTAGGTTTCGGGTTCGAGTGACAAAAATTTGAAACCAGTACTCAGTGTTGGCAGCGGGGTCGTCAGCGGCCCGGTGATGCTGGCCAGCTTACGTCGCGCGATATCAAGACTGTTCCCGGCTTCCAATAACTCAGCCTCCGACAGCTCATACCGAGCCTTGGTTTCCAACACATCGGTCTTGGTGCCTGCGCCGCGCTCAAACATACGCTGATTCGCCAGTTCACTCTCTTTCAGCGCATCACGCTGCGCTACCGCGAGCTGAATCTGGTCACTTGCCAACAGCACCTCGGCATAGGCACCAAACAATCGCACATACAAGTCTTGCGTCTTGCTCGCTAGGACTGCCTCGCCATAATTCGATTGCGTATCACCTTGCTTGTAACGTGCATAGGCTTCCAAATTGAATAGCGGCTGACGTAAACTGATCGATGCCGACTCACTAATGTAGTTCGGCTTGTCATTCACCGGCCGGCCACCCGTCGTAATGGTGCGGTCTGCGGCGACATCACTGCGTCCGTAGTTGGCGGACACATTCGGCAGCAAATTAGCGCGTCCGATGACGCGGGCCTCGCTCGAGGCTGCTTGTTCGTAGTTAGCCGACTGGAACAGCGGGTCATAGCGCAGCGCAGCCTGTAGGGCTTGCTCCAGTGTCATGGCGGCCGCGCCCGGTGAGCTAAATGCGAGTGCTGCGCTTAAGCAGGCAGCGAGACGTGCGCGTTTCAGCGCTATCGGACGCAATCTGGAAGTAGAAACTAGGAGTGGGTGCATCGGCTTGCAGCGAAAAGAGGGTTAGGGTTTAGAACCCAGATAAGCGGCCAGATTGTATCAGCGTGATACTCGGCCGCTCCTTCATAACGCAGTTTCGTTTTGCTGCAACTGCAAAAAGGCTATAATTATGGCAATTCGTGTAGAAAAACCAACTTTTTACTATGACGTTTCCTTACCCGTCACAAGCGGCGATTGCCATCGCCTTGCTATCTAGTTTTGCCCTCGCCGTTAGCATCGTTCTCACCAAGCACTGGCATGGTGAGCATTCGCTCGATTCCAATACCGGCATTCAAAAAATTCATTCAGATCCTACCCCACGCATTGGTGGGCTTGCTGTGCTGACGGGCATGGCACTCGCCTGGATTATTGTCACGCCCCCGGTGGCGCAGCTGCTTGGCTGGATCTTGCTAGCAAGCTTGCCAGCGTTCATGTTCGGTATGGCAGAGGACTTCACCAAATCAATCGGCGTGGCCGAGCGATTATCTGCAACCTTTGCCAGCGGTGTGCTAGCAGTTTTTTTGGGTGGCTTTTCCATCGATCGGGTCGATGTGCCCATCATTGATGTATTGCTCACAGTAGGTCCTTTCGCAGCGCTTTTTACCGTATTCGCGATTGCAGGGCTGTGCCATGCCGTTAATCTAGTCGATGGCTACCATGGCTTGTCGACCGGCAGCTTCCTGATCAGTCTGGGTGGCTTGGGCCTAATTGCGCATGGTCAGGGCGATGCTGAGTTGGTCCAACTCTGTCTGCTCATCGGTGCATCCGCCTTGGGTTTCTTCTTGCTGAATTTCCCATTTGGTAAGCTATTTCTTGGCGATTCCGGCGCTTACTTACTGGGCTTCTTGTTGGGGTGTTTGTCCGTGTTGCTCGTGACCCGCAACCCGGCGCTCTCGCCTTGGGCGGCGGTACTTGCTTGCAGCTACCCAATCATTGAAACGCTGTTTTCCATTTTGCGTCGCTTTGCCTTCGATCGTGCGCTCGCGCAGCCGGATCGTCAGCATCTCCATAGTCTGATTGGCGCCCATATTTGCGCGCGCTTCCCCTATTTAGCGCAAGGCTTCTTCCCACACATCGGGGTGTGCTTATTGGTTTGGCCATTTGTCATGCTGGGCGCGTGGCTGGGCTGGCAGTGCAGTACCTCCACACCTATCCTGATCTTGGCATTCGCCTCTCTGTCGCTGTGTTACGGGGTGGTGTACTGGAATCTGTCTTCACTGGTCAGGCGTGATCTCGCTGCCAGCGCGTCGCAGCCCGAGCAAGCAGCCAAAGAGGTCTAGTTCGTCGCTCGGCCCACCCAGTTCGAGCGCTGGCCATCGTTCCAGAGAATGACACCCCTGTGGCATGGACGGCATGCGGCGCCATGGTACGATTCTTGGCTTTACCCCCCACGGGCGAACTAGGGCACCTGTCCTGATCGCTCGATCCGCGCTGACCGATGTTCAAATCCCTGTGGCATTTCCGAGGTTTCATCTGGAATAGCGTTCTGCGTGACCAGCAGCTTCGGTATCGACGATCAGCGCTGGGGATCCTCTGGACAATCGCACAGCCGCTGGCGCTCATCCTGATTTACAGCGTCGTGTTTGGTCGTGTCATGCGTCATCCCGGCATGGGTGAAGGCGCATTCGATTACCCCGTCTACCTCTGCTCCGGCATCCTCACCTGGAACCTGTTTTCCGAAGTACTGTCGCGCCTCACCAGCGTGTTCAACGATAACGCGCACTTGCTGCGCAAAGTGCAACTGCCCAAGCTGTCCTTTCCGGTCATTGCGGTCGGTGCATGTCTGCTGAATTTTGCGATCGTGATGGCGGTGTTTTTGGTTTTTCTGGTCCTGGTAGGGCGCCTGCCTGGGCTCAGCTTGCTTGGGCTGTTACCGGTGTTGTTGGTTCAAATTACATTCGCGCTTGGGCTCGGTGTCGTGCTCGGTAGCATCAATGTTTTTTTTCGTGATGTACAACAGGCGCTCGGTATCGCACTACAGCTGTGGTTTTGGTTAACCCCCATCGTCTATGTGCCCAGCATTTTGTCGGAGCGCACAGTAGCGCTGCTGTCATGGAATCCGATGTGGCCACTCATGAACGCCTACCGCGACATATTTTTGAACCATCAATGGCCAGATTGGGCCACGCTGCTGTACCCCTTGGCATTGTCGGTACTGTTATTGGGCGCTGGTTTCGTCGTGTTCAAGCGCCTGCAACACGACATCTTGGATGAAGTCTGATGGGCCATCTGCGCGTTCACCAAGTCGGCAAAGTATTTCGTCGTTACCGACACCCCGTCGCACGAATTGCTGAGTGGCTTGGCTTCGGCCAACATCATCAAGAGCGATGGGTACTCAAACACATCAACTTTGAACTCGCACGCGGCGACGCGGTCGCGCTGATCGGTGTTAACGGGGCAGGGAAGAGCACCTTGCTCAAGCTCATCGCCGGTACCTCTGCGCCCACTGAGGGCTCGGTCGAAATTGATGGGCGCCTCACCGCGTTGCTTGAACTCGGCATGGGGTTTCATCCTGACTTTACCGGTCGAGAGAACGCGCGCATGGCAGCGCGCCTATCCGGTGTGCCCGACCACGATCTTGCCGCCGTGTTGGCCGCAGTAGAAGAGTTTGCAGAGATCGGTGACTACTTCGATCAGCCCTTGCGGGTCTACTCGTCGGGCATGCAAGTCCGGTTAGCGTTTAGCGTGGCAACAGCGGTTCGGCCCGATATCCTCATTGTCGACGAAGCCCTGTCAGTAGGTGACACCTATTTCCAGCACAAGAGCTTTGATCGCATTCGACGGTTCTTGGCGCAAGGCACCACACTGCTCTTTGTATCGCACAGCCCGGCGGCGATTAAATCCATCTGCCATAGAGCCTTGCTGCTGGATCAGGGCCGCATCGTCAGAGATGGTGATCCCGATCAGGTGCTGGATTACTACAACGCCATCATCGCCCGCTCGCACGCAGACTACGAAATCAAGTCCTTGACCACAGCCGACGGTGCGGGTGGGCTGCGCTCCGGTACCGGCGAGGCCACCATCGAACAAGTTGAGCTGATCGTCGATGGCGTTGCCGTGCACGCCCTGTACAGCGGTCAGGCGGCGCAGCTCAAAGTTCACGCCAAGAGCCGAGACGCAATTGAACAACTGACCGTAGGTATTCTGATCCGCGACCGCTTTGGTAATGACGTGTTCGGCACCAACACCATGCTGCTCGGTGACACATTGCCGCGTAAAGCGGGTGAAGCATTCTGCGCCGAGTTTTGTTTCGATAGTCTTCCCCTCGGCAAAGGTAGCTACAGCATCACCGTTGCCTTACACAGCCAAGAACATCACATCGCAGACAACTACGACTGGTGGGATCGAGCACTGGTGTTTGAAGTCGTGGCCGATAGCGCGAGCGGTGTCGGTGTCTGCCACTTCCCCGTGCAATTGCGCTGGCATCCCGGCAAGGGTAGTGCCGTATGAACTTGGTACTAGCGGTCGATGCGATCAACCCGTCGCTTACAGGCATAGGTCGCTACACCTGGGAGCTAGCCACGCGGCTACCGGCCCTGCTAGCGCCAGAAGATCATTTGCACTACATCGCGCGCCACCGCTGGGTCAATGATCTCTCCGCCTTGCGAGTTGCCGCACCGGTACGTCAAGCCGTACGTCGCAGCCTGGTGCGCAGTCAACTAGCAGCAGCAGCCTATGCGGTGCTGTGGCCCATCGTGATGCGGTATCGGCTCAGTGGCGTGACGAATGCGCTGTATCACGGCACCAATTTTTATGTGCCGCCGGGAACTGATCGATCGATTGCGACTTTTCATGATCTATCCATCTATCGCCATCCCGAGTGCCACCCCGCCGCACGCGTTGCCTTCATGCGGCGTGCCATACCGCAAACACTGCGGCGATCCGATTTCATCATCACCGTCTCCGAGTTCACCCGCCGTGAAGTCATTGAATTTTTCGGTTGGCCGGCCGACAAAATCAAAGCTATTCCACTCGGCGTAGACGCTACCTTTCAACCGCACAGCGCAAGCCAGACACACACCGTACTGCAGCGCCTTGGTCTTCAGCACGACGGCTATGTGCTATGCACTGCCACCATCGAGCCACGTAAAAACATCTCACGTTTGCTCGAGGCCTACGCATTACTACCAGCCGCAACACGCACCCGTTGGCCGCTGGTGCTAGCCGGCGGTGAGGGCTGGAATGATGAGGCACTACAGACGCAAATTCGCCAAGCAGAGCGCGCCGGTTGGTTGCGGCGCTTTGGCTACATCGATGAAGCGGCGCTACCGGCGCTGATGGCAGGTGCGCGTTGCTTTGCATTTCCATCGATCTACGAGGGCTTCGGACTTCCCGTGCTTGAAGCCATGGCATCCGGCGTACCCGTGGTGACCGCCAATGTCGCCTCGCTACCCGAGGTGGCCGGCGATTGCGCGCTATTGATCGATCCCTATGACGTTGACGCCATCCAAGCATCACTCGATCGTGCCTTGCACGATGAGGCATGGCGCGCGCAAGCAGCCGCCCGTGGCACGCAGCGGGCAGCAGGTTTCAGTTGGGACCGTACCGCCGCCGACACCGCCGCCATCTACCAGCAGGTTTCTGCATCATGACCCGCACCCTGCATGTCTACAAAACCTACGGTGCCGATGGCTGGGGCGGTGTTGAACGCTGCATCGCGCAGCTATTGCGTGCCGGAGCTGCGCGCGGTGAAAGCGGTGAAGTGCTAACCACAGGAGCACACGATCATACCGAGCAGGTAGATGGCTTTACTGTGCACACCCTACGCAGACAACTCAGCGTCGCCTCAACACCGATGTCCTTGCGTTTTCTCTCGCGGCTAAAAGTGCTCGCCACGCAATTTGATGTCATTCACTATCACTTTCCATGGCCGTGGATGGATCTTGCGCATCTGCTTGGCAGCGTGAATACACCGAGCGTCGTCACCTACCACTCAGACGTCGTCAGGCAAACCGGCTGGATGGCCATCTACCGGCCGTTGATGCATCGCTTTCTGTCGTCGGTTGATCGCATCATCGTTACCTCGCCCAACTACCTAGCGACCAGCGAGGTACTCGCGCGCTACCAAGAAAAATGCAGCGTGATACCGATCAGTCTTGATCCGGACAGTTATCCAGCGCCAGATAATACGAAGCTTGATCACTGGCGCGCGCGCGTAGGCGAGGGCTTTTTTCTGTTTGTGGGTGTGCTGCGTTACTACAAAGGGCTGCATGTGTTGATCGAGGCGGCGCGACGCAGTGGTCTGCCCGTGGTGGTCGCGGGTGATGGCCCGATGGTCGGCTCGCTACGTGCGCAGTCGCGCGATATCGCCAACTTGCACTGGTTAGGTAACGTATCCGAGGAAGACAAAGCAGCGCTGCTTCGCTTATGTAAAGGCTTTGTATTCCCCTCTCATTTACGCGCAGAAGCCTTCGGTATTTCGCTGCTAGAAGCCGCCATGCACGGCAAGCCCATGATCAGCGCTGAAATCGGTACCGGTACCAGCTACATCAACATCCATGGCGAAACCGGTATCGTCGTACCAGCCCAAGATCCCACCGCGTTTGCCGATGCAATGCAAACACTGGCGAACGATGAGCAACGCTGCACAAACTACGGTCGAGCCGCGCATCAGCGCTTTACAAAACTGTTTCAAGCAGATCGTGGTGCCGATCAGCACGCCGCGCTGTACCGCAGCGTATTGCAAGCCGCCAGGCGTGGTGCATGAACGCGCACCGATGACACCAGCAGACGATCATGGCGCGCCTACTCATTGAGTGCACCCGCACAGCCAGCAGCGGGCTGCACACCGGCATACAACGCGTGGTGCGTCGGCTCACC
>JAIXQV010000147.1 GCA_027485535.1 Oxalobacteraceae bacterium
AAAGTAGCGCAATCACGAGCAAGCCGACGGCTGCGCTTGCAGTAACTATCGGGTCGAGCTGGGTGAGCGCGAAAACATCCTCGGTAATCGTCGATGGCAACGCGGCTGGTGCTGGCGCTTGTGGTACCGATGGCGCTGTTGGTGCCGATGGCGCTGTTGGTGCCGATGGCGCTGGTGGTACCGATGGCGCTGGTGGTACCGATGGCGCTGGTGGTGCCGATTCCGTTGACGTTGACGATGACGATTGCGATGGTGGCGGCGATGATTTAGGTAGTGGCGCCGGCGTCTGCTCGGTACGTTGCTGCGCCTCGGACAAGGCTTGGCTTTTCATTTCCAGCAAAGCCTGCATGTCACCGATGTTTTTTTCTAGCGCTGCAATGCGCGCGTTGGCATCTGCCAGCGCCTTGTCGCTCGCTATTTTTTCAAACGCTTCTTTACCACCACTTGTACTGGTGCTCGTGGTCTTACTGGTGCTCGTGCTCGTACTCGCAAGCTCGTTACCGCCGGGTGCAGACAGTGTCAGCTTGTCTTGCGCGACCGGGGGTGGTGCCGGCTCGGTCACCTTAACGCTGACGCTACCGCCACTGCTCTGAAGCGTAGCTTTAGGTGCAAGATCGGCTGATACTGTCGTTGTTGTTACCGCACGCGCAGCACTGTGCTCAGCAAGTTGACGCTGGTAACGCAAAAAATCAGCCGTCTGAACACGCAAGGTCTGACGCGCCTTTTCTGGTTCGATGGCCTGCATCGCTTCCGTCGCAGGTACGGTCAAAAGACTGCCACTTCGCAAGCGATGCAGATTGTTGCCAACGAATGCATCGGGATTTTGATTCAGCAGCGACACCATCACTTGCTCAAGCTGCACGCCATCCGGCTGCAGTTGTTGGGCGATTGAACGCAATGTCTCACCGCGCTTGACGCGATACTGTTGATCGTTCGATAGACCGGCCGCCTTGCCTTCCTCCAACGTTACAGACGGGCCCGCCTTGGAAGCGGCCGCAACCGAGGATGAGGCCGGCGCTACAGCTTCGGTGCTCTTGGAGCCGCTCTTGGGGCCGCTGTTGGGGGCGTTGTTGGTGACGTTATTGGCTGGGCTATTGGCTGCTTTATTGGATAAGTTACTTGGTGCAGCGTTGGCAACGGTATTCGGTTCGGTGATCAGTACAGGCGGATCAATCAGCAGTACATATTGGCGAATTGTGCGCACACCACTCGCGCTGAGCTCGATTAGCAGATGCATGAAGGGTTCGTTCACCGCGAGGTCCGAGGCAATACGAACCCGGTGACGACCCTCTTTCTTTTCAACCGACAAACGCAACGAGCGCTGCAATGTGCCCAGGTCAATACCGGCACTGGCCCACAGCTCCGGTGGCGCCAGCTTAACCGAGACAGACTCAGCCTCGGCTGTCGTCAGCGCAGCAATATCGACCTCGGCATCCAGTCGCTGGCCGAGCGCGGATCGCACGCTGGCATCACCAAGTGCCGCCGAGTTCGCATTGATGGGCTGCAGCAGAGCGCCTATCAGCGCACTGATCAGCACGAGGTCATTCAGTAGAAAACGAGAAAGGGATAGAGGTGCGCGGCGAAACATCGCGAGACCTTAACACCTCGGCAAAGCACGCCGCAAGTGTGACGCGGTCTACAACTCACAGAAAAACCCACATGATTTACGTTCGTTCGAACATCGCGCAGGTTCGGTTGTGGCCTAACAACAATCAAGCGTCGAGCAAGATGCGCAGCATGCGGCGCAGCGGCTCGGCGGCGCCCCATAAAAGTTGATCACCGACGGTAAACGCCGACAGATATTGCTCACCCATTTGCATCTTGCGAACGCGTCCCACCGGGATAGTCAGCTTGCCGGTCGTTGCTGCCGGCGTCAGTTCATGCATCGATGCCTCGCGGGTATTCGGCACCAGCTTGACCCAAGCGTTATCGCTCGCGATGATGTCATTCACCTCATCGAGTGGTATATCTTTTTTGAGCTTAATGGTGAGTGCCTGCGAATGGCAACGCATAGCGCCGATACGAACGCATAGTCCATCAATGGCAATCGCTTCTGGTGCAGTGGCACCAAACGCCTCTCCCCGGCCGAGTATCTTGTTAGCTTCGGCACCGGCTTTCCACTCCTCACGTGACTGGCCATTGCCAAGATCTTTATCGATCCAGGGAATCAAATTGCCGCCGAGCGGCACGCCAAACTGCTGCGTTTCGTCAGCACTGAACGCATGCTGCTTGGCCAGCACTTTGCGATCAATCTCAAGGATGGCCGAGGCCGGATCATCGAGCAGCGCTTTGACTTCGGCATTGATGCTACCGAACTGGGTGAGCAGCTCGCGCATGTGCTGCGCACCGCCACCAGATGCGGCCTGATAGGTCATGGAGGTCATCCAGTCGACCAGATCATGCTTGAACAGGCCGCCCAGACCCATCAACATGCATGACACAGTGCAGTTACCGCCAATGTAGTTTTTGACGCCTTTGGTCAGGCCATCCTTGATCACGCCGAGATTGATCGGGTCGAGCACGATGATGGCATCGTCTTTCATGCGCAGCGTGGAAGCGGCATCGATCCAGTACCCCTGCCAGCCTGCAGCGCGTAGCTTGGGGGAAATCTCGGTGGTGTAATCACCGCCTTGGCAGGTGAGAATGATGTCGCACTTCTTCAGTGCTTCGATATCGTTCGCATCTTTCAGCGCAGTCTCGTTCTTTGCCAGCGCCGGCGCTTTACCGCCCGCATTCGATGTCGAGAAGAACACCGGCTCAATGTGCGCAAAGTCATTTTCTTCCTGCATGCGCTGCATTAGCACTGAGCCAACCATACCGCGCCAACCGACCAGACCTACGAGTTTCATTTACGTTTCCTTGGTTTCTCAGAGCCAGTGGATCCCGGCTTTCGCCGCGATGACGACTCACTGGCCGTCAGACTTGAATACAGTTCAATCATCACCCGCCACAACTAGGGTCATTCCGACACAGGCGGGAATGCAGCCAATCTATCGTTACGTTAACGCTCTCACCACTGCATCACCCATCTCGGCCGTACCCACTTTGGTGGTGCCCGCCTCGTAGATATCAGGGGTACGTAATCCTTGCGCAAGCACTTTCTTCACGGCGCTTTCGATACGATCTGCTTCGGCAGGCAAATTCAGCGAGAAACGCAGCATCATCGCTGCCGACAAAATAGTCGCCAGCGGATTGGCAATGCCCTTGCCTGCGATATCTGGTGCCGAGCCATGCGAGGGCTCGTACAGGCCCTTGTTGTTCGCATCTAGCGAGGCCGACGGCAGCATACCGATCGAGCCGGTCAGCATCGCTGCGGCATCCGACAAAATATCGCCGAACATATTGCCGGTGACGATAACGTCGAATTTTTTCGGAGCGCGAACTAACTGCATCGCTGCGTTATCGACATACATGTGATCCAACTCGACGTCTGGATACTCTTTGTGCACATCGGTCATGATGTCCTTCCAGAACTGGAAGGTCTCGAGCACATTGGCCTTGTCGACCGAGGTCAGCCGCTTGCTTCGCTTTTGCGCTGCCTGAAACGCGACATGCGCGATACGACGAATTTCTGGCTCCGAATAACGCATGGTGTCGAAGCCTTCACGCGCGCCCTTGAACGGACCATCCGGCGCTTCACGCACACCACGCGGCTGGCCGAAGTAGATATCGCCGTTCAACTCACGCACAATCAGAATATCCAGACCCGAGACAATCTCCGGCTTCAGTGACGAGGCGCCCACCAATTCGGGGTAAAGAATCGCCGGACGAAAATTTGCAAATAGCGCGAGATGTTTACGAAGACCCAAAATCGCCTGCTCGGGACGCAGCGGTCGCTCCAGGGTGTCGTACTTCCAGTCACCGACCGCGCCAAACAAAATCGCATCCGCGTCCTTGGCCAGCTTCAAGGTCGCATCCGGCAGCGGGTGTCCATGTGCTTCGTAGCCAGCGCCACCCACTGGCGCGCTCTCCATCTCGAATTTTTGGTCGAGCGCGTTCAGAACTTTCAAGGCCTGATCAACGATCTCGGTGCCGATGCCGTCACCCGGCAGAATTGCGATTTTCATGGGATGTACAAGGTATTAAGAAATCGTGTTGGTCAGCCAAGGAAAAGTAGCTAGGTGGCGCTCTTCGTAGCTGTGAATCTTGTCGGCATGCTGAAGCGTGAGCCCGATATCGTCGAGCCCGTTAATCAGGCAATGCTTACGGAAGGCATCAATCTCGAAGTGATGCACCGCATCACCATTCACTGTGCTCACGGTCTGCGCAGGCAAATCAATCCGCAGCTGATAACCAGGGAAGGCTTTCAACTGATTGAATAACTGATCGACCGCTTGCTCCGACAGCACAATCGGCAGCAAGCCGTTCTTGTAGCAATTATTGAAGAAAATATCGGCAAAGCTAGGCGCAATAATTGCGCGGAAACCGTACTGCTCTAAAGCCCACGGCGCATGCTCACGCGACGAACCGCAACCGAAATTCTTCCGGGTCAGCAGCACGGACGCGCCTTGATAGCGCGGCTGGTTCAGCACGAAATCTGGATTCAGCGGGCGCTTACTGTTATCAACGCCTGGCTGGCCCACATCAAGATAACGCCACTCATCGAACAAGTTGGGGCCGAAACCGGTACGCTTGATCGATTTCAGGAACTGCTTAGGAATAATCGCATCAGTATCGACGTTGGCGCGATCGAGCGGCGCAACTAATCCTTCAAGTACGGTAAATGGCGTCATGGTGATTGAATAAAATTTGGAACAACTTATTTTTTGCTGGCGCCCTGCACTTTTTCACCCAGCTTCTCAACATCCTTGCCGATACCGTTGACGGTGTTACACCCGGCCAGCAAACAAATCGACAATATCAGCAACGCGAATTTTTTCATGGTGCCTATCTCCGAATCTGATTACAGGGTTCGAACATCAACAAAGTGACCGGCGACACCCGCTGCCGCTGCCATCGCCGGGCTAACTAAATGGGTACGACCACCGGCACCTTGCCGGCCTTCGAAATTACGGTTTGAAGTGGAAGCGCATCGCTCACCGGGCTCAAGCCGATCCGCGTTCATCGCCAAGCACATCGAGCAACCGGGCTCGCGCCACTCGAAACCAGCATCCTTGAATATCTTGTCGAGGCCTTCGCGCTCGGCCTGCTCTTTCACCAAGCCCGAGCCAGGGACCACCATCGCCAAGCTCACATTGGAAGCACGAAACTTACCGCGCACCACGGCCGCTGCTGCACGCAAATCTTCAATACGAGAATTAGTGCACGAGCCAATAAACACCTTATCGATACGTATGTCGGTGATTGCCGTGTTGGGCTTGAGGTTCATGTACACCAATGCCTTTTCCATCGCATCACGCTTGACCGCATCTTTTTCTTTGTCAGGATCAGGTACGCGGGCATCTACGGACACCACCATCTCGGGCGACGTACCCCAAGTCACTTGCGGGATGATCTCGGCAGCATCAATCATGACCACCGCATCAAACTTGGCATCGGCATCCGAGTGCAGCGTGCGCCAATACGCAACGGCTTGGTCCCAGTGCGGGCCTACCGGTGAATACGGGCGACCTTTGACATAGTTGATCGTGGTGTCATCCACTGCCACCATGCCTGCGCGCGCACCCGCTTCGATCGCCATGTTGCAGACGGTCATCCGACCTTCCATCGACAGCGCACGAATCGCCGAGCCAGCAAACTCGATCGCATAGCCGGTACCTCCCGCCGTGCCGATCTTGCCGATCACGGCCAGCACGATATCTTTGGCGGTAACGCCGGTGCCGAGTTTGCCTTCCACCTGCACCAGCATCGCTTTCGATTTTTTGGCGAGCAGCGTCTGCGTCGCCAGCACATGCTCGACTTCCGAGGTGCCGATGCCATGCGCCAGCGCGCCGAATGCACCATGCGTCGAGGTATGTGAGTCACCACAGACTACGGTCATGCCGGGCAAGGTCGCGCCCTGCTCAGGCCCAATCACGTGCACGATGCCTTGGCGCTTGTCCTGCATATTGAAGTACGTGAGGCCGTACGCTTTTGCATTGGCATCCAGCGTCTCGACCTGCAAACGCGAGACCGGGTCTTCGATACCACCGGCACGGTGCGTGGTGGGTACGTTGTGATCAGCCACCACCAGATTCGCCGCATTACGCCAGGGCTTGCGGTTTGCAAGCTTGAGGCCATCGAAAGCCTGCGGGCTGGTGACTTCATGTACCAGGTGGCGATCGATATAGAGAATGGTGGTGCCGTCCTCCGCGGTGTGCACCACGTGGGAGTCCCAGAGTTTGTCGTACAGGGTTTTGGCCATCGCAAAGTCGCGCAGAAGTGGGCGTGGAAACAAGCAAAATAGCCCGCGATTATGCCATAGCGACCGCGTCGCTCAGGGGCAAACGCGATGGGTTGCCGAATGACTAGCAGGGGCTAGCCAGGCAATAAACCATGGCCAAACCCCGCTAGGGTCAAAGCCCGCAGGGTAAAAGGGGTGATCCGGGCGGCCCGGTGGGCGCGACTAGCGTTTGGCCTGCTGATACAGGGGCAGTACCTTTTCACTGTACGCCGTCAGGTCTTGCACACGTTCGCCGCGCGGCGGGTGGGTCGACATGAACTTGGGCGGCTCTTTGCCACCAATCTCACCCATTTTCTTCCACAAGCTGACGGCAGCGCGCGGGTCATAACCAGCCCGTGCCGCTAGCTCCACCCCCATGCGATCGGCTTCAATTTCATGGGTGCGCGAGTTGGGCAGACCAAGCAAGCCTTGATAGGCGTACTCCATACCCTTCTGCCCCAAGGAGCCCAACCCGACCACCGCGGCCACCACGCTGATGCCGACACTGGCGACGGCTTGTTCCGACGCACGCTCACGCGAGTGCTCGCGCAGCGCATGGGACACCTCATGCCCCATCACTGCCGCCAACTCGTCGTCGGTCAGCCGAAGTTTTTCGATCAACCCGGTGTAGACCGCGATCTTCCCGCCGGGCATGCACCATGCGTTCACTTCCGGGGAAGTGATGACATTGACTTCCCAAGTCCAATTCAAGGCATCGGACCGGAAAACGCGAGTCTGCGCGATCAGCCTGTCGCCAATCGCTTTCACGCGGGTGGTTTGCGCAGCGTCGGCATTCAGCTTGCCGTTTTTTTGGGCATCTGCCATCAGCTGTGCGTATTGCTTGGTCGCCGCAGAGACCATGGTCGCGCTTGAAATCGCCATGCGCTGCTCACGATTGACGCCCACCACACCTGTCTGGGTAGTGTTCTCTGTCTTGCAGCCCACCAATACCAAGCCGCTGAACAACAGCGCAAGCACACTGCGCCATTGATGACTCATGCTTAACTCCTTCCAAAACCAGAGGCTGGCAGCGGACGCTGCCAACGAAAACTTAACCAAGCCGCGACCCAGCCAAGTGCGCACATGCCAGATGCCACGATGTAGACTGAGGTTGCGCCAAATGTATCCCAGCAAGCAGACAACAGCAATCCGCCCAAGCTACCACCCAAGCCATAGGAGGCGCTGATGAACAAGGCTTGTCCTCGCGCCTGCAAGGGGCCGGAAAACCAGCGCTGCAATGTTGCCACTGATGCCGAGTGATGCACACCGAAAGTCGCGGCGTGTAGCACCTGCGCCAATAACAACAAGGCCAAAGATTCTGCACCAAAGCCGATCAGCGCGAACCGTACAACGCCAACGCCCAGACTCATCAACATCAGAAAACGTAAAGCATAGCGTCGGAAGATCGGCGCCTGCCAGTAGAAAAAGAGAATCTCTGCAATCACGCCGAGTGACCACATCAGACCAATCACCGTCTTGCTGTAGCCAATTTGTGCGAGGTATAAGGAGTAGTACACATACAGCGCAGCATGCGCTGCCACCATCAAGAAGGTGGAAGCGAAGAAGGCAATCACCTCGCGCTGTTTCAACAGCGCGCCCACCGAAGGCATGGCTTGGGGATGTGTCGGCTGGGCTTCTTCACGCATGCCGGCGGCCGCCGCCACCACGAGTAATAAGAGCAGTAGTGCAATCGCAGGCATCAATGCGATACCAAATGCATCGAGCAACTGCCCAGATACCATCACCGCGACGATGAAACCCACTGAACCCCATAAACGCAATCGG
>JAIXQV010000009.1 GCA_027485535.1 Oxalobacteraceae bacterium
ACATGCCGATGTAAATGCCAATACCGATTAAAAAACCGCCCGAAGGCGGTTTTTTGCGTCCAGCTGCAGAGCCGCCAGATTTACTCGCCAGCGACCACGACCACAACCTCAGCGATCACATCGGTGTGCAGTGACACCGCGAGTGGGTACTCGCCCACTGCTTTCAATGGACCGTTTGGCATACGGATCTGGGACTTGTCCACGGTGAAGCCTTGCTTGCCCAGGGCTTCTGAAATGTCGTGGTTAGTCACAGAGCCGAACAGGCGGCCATCAACACCCGCTTTTTGCGACACCGGAACACGCAGGCCGCTCAGTTTCTCGGATTGCGCTTGCGCAGCCGCTAGTCTTTCTGCCGCTGCTTTTTCCAGATCGGCGCGCTTTGCCTCAAACTCGGCAATCGCCTCTGCCGTTGCGCGACGCGCGATACGTTTCGGGATCAGGAAGTTACGACCGTAACCGTCCTTAACGCGTACGACGTCACCCAGGTTGCCCAGGTGCGCCACTTTTTCCAGCAAAATGACTTGCATATCGTTCTCCAGGTATTTCGTCAGTCAGCGCTTGATTAAGCGTTGTGCAGATCGGTGTACGGCAACAGCGCGAGGTAGCGAGCGCGTTTGATCGCGGTATCTACTTGGCGCTGATAGTGCGCACGCGTACCGGTTAGTCGTGCTGGCATGATCTTGCCGTTTTCCTGAATGAAGTCCTTCAGCGTGTCGACATCCTTGTAGTCCACCTGCTCTACCTTTGCTACGGTAAAGCGGCAAAACTTTTTGCGCTTGAACAGCGGGTTTTGTTGCTTGCGTTTTTCTTTGAGCTTGCTCTTGTCGAACTTTTTGCCAAATGCCATGACGTTGGCTCCTGTATTCAATAAATGGTTTCAATCGCCGAAAGATGAAAAACCAGGGATTTACTGTTGCGATTCTTGCGGGCCATGAAGCCAGTGAATCTGAACATTTTTCCCATCTCAGCGCGCTCCAGTTGGTCTGCGATTTCTCCGGCTGCGATGACCGCAACCTCGAACTCGACTTGCCGACGGGTGCCTGCCTCAACCTGCTCCGATACATGCAGCAGTCTTGCTGCAACAATCGGAATACCAGCCGGTGTGTAGCGCTTGACTTCACGCTCGGCCAGGGTCGCGGTGCACTGAAAGTGGTTCTCTCCTCGCTCGGTCAAGGACACGTCGCCGATCAGGCTGCGGGCGCCTCTGCACGCGCTGCCTTGGCTGCATCTTCTTTCTGAACGCTCTTCATGATGGGAGAAGGCGCAGTCTCTGCCTTCTTCATGCGAACGGTCAGATGACGCAGAACGGCATCGTTGAACTTGAAGCCGGTTTCGAGTTCGGCCAGTGTTTCACCATCACACTCGATGTTCATGCACACGTAGTGTGCTTTGGCGAGCTTTTGGATCATGTAAGCCATCTGGCGACGGCCCCAGTCCTCGACGCGGTGAATCTTGCCGCCGCGACCGGAAACCAAAGTCTTGTAGCGCTCGATCATCGCGGGCACTTGCTCGCTTTGGTCCGGATGGACAATAAAAACGATTTCATAGTGACGCATTGAATCTCCTTGTGGTCGGATTGTAAAAATCGCCCACCTCGGCGTCAGGACGAGTGTGGGAATAGGAAAGCCCACGATGATAACCCTTTCCTCATGAAAACTCAATCCAGACAGCAGGTTAGCCGACCCGCTTGCACAAAAAGCTTGCAAATCTGTGAGCGCTGTATAAAACTACAGGCTGTGGATTCAACCAGCACCCAAAAGGTTGTCAATGAACAAACTCACCGCTAGGCAAGAGCAGATTCTGGGCCTTATTCGCGACGCGATCGAAAACACGGGCTTCCCGCCCACCCGCGCCGAGATAGCCCAAACCTTGGGTTTTCGGTCCGCGAACGCGGCTGAGGAGCACCTACAAGCGCTTGCCCGCAAAGGGGCGATCGAGATTACGCCTGGCGCGTCGCGCGGCATTCGCCTGCTTGAGCGATTGGCGGATGGTGCCCGCCTGTCCCGATTTGGTATCGGCCAAATGTCCCTGCCCCACCCAGATCTGGCGCAGTTTTCATTGCCACTGGTGGGCCGCGTCGCAGCCGGCTCACCCATCCTGGCGCAAGAGCATGTGACCGCCAACTACAACGTCGACCCAGCACTGTTTACCGCCCGCCCCGACTACTTGTTGAAAGTCCGCGGCATGTCGATGCGTGACGCTGGCATCCTGGATGGCGATCTGCTCGCGGTCAAAAAAGCCGATTCCGCGCGCGACGGCCAGATCGTCGTCGCTCGAGTGGATGATGAGGTGACCGTCAAACGCTTTCGTCGAAACGGCAGCGCGATCGAGCTACTTCCCGAAAATCCGGATTTCGAGATGATTCGTGTCGAGCCCGGTCGGCATGAGTTTGCGCTGGAAGGTCTGGCGGTCGGGCTCATGCGGGCATGGGGTTAACGAACCTCAGCCTCCGAAGGTCAGTCTTTTCTTATTCTCTGGCGCTTGGAAATCAACTGCGTCGCAATGCCGCGCAAAATATTCACCTCTTCAACTTCTAGCTCGGCACGCGCGAACAACCTACGCAAACGCGGCATCAGTTTCTTCGGATTATCCGCGTCCAAAAATTCAATCTCAACCAAGGCTTTTTCAAGGTGCGTGAACATGCCTTCAACCTGCTCTGCGCTGGCGCGCTCTCCGCGAAATCCGGTTGTATTTTCGCTGCGAACTTCACCGAGTGCTGCGACTCGGCATTCATAGGCGATCACTTGTACGGCCTGTGCCAGATTCAATGATGAATACACCGGGTTGGCCGGCACGCTGACCAGCGCGCTGCATTTGCTCACCTGCTCATTCGACAAGCCATAGCGCTCGCTGCCGAAAACAAGCGCCGTCCGCAATGTGCTGTCCGCGGCGAGTTGCTCGGCCAGTTGGCGCGGCTCGAATAAGGGCGGCGAAAACTCTCTTGGACGCGCGGATAGCGCGACGCTGAAATTGCAACCGGCCAGCGCCTCGTCAAGCGTCGGAACAATGCGAGCGGTAGCAAGAATATCCGCTGCCCCGCTGGCTAAAGCGATCGCCTCATCATGCCGAATGGCGTCTGGATCGCGCGGGTTCACCAATACCAGATCGGAAAACCCCATGGTTTTCATCGCGCGCGCGGTCGAGCCAACATTGCCAGGGTGACTGGTCTCGACCAGCACAAAGCGGACGCGCTCAAAAGTGTTCGGCATCGGGGCTGCAGTTGACTTCATTTACAATAGCGCGCATCGCGGGCGACATCGCTGTCGCCGCACTGCTCCTTTTCTCTGACGCCGGATTCTAACGGAACCACCATGCAACCCATGCTCAACACCGCGGTGAAAGCCGCGCGTCGTGCCGCCACCATCATCAATCGTGCCTCATTCGATCTGGATCAGGTACGTGTCTCACGCAAAGGGCCTAACGATTTCGTTAGCGAAGTCGATCAGGCGGCCGAGCAGGCCATCATTGAGGTGTTGCAACAAGCCTACCCTGATCATGGCTTCATTGCTGAAGAGTCCGGAATCTCGAAGGCGGCAGAGAGCGACGCCGAAAACGTCTGGATTATTGATCCACTTGACGGTACCACCAACTTCATCCACGGCTTCCCGCAGTATGCGGTCTCCATTGCGCTCAGACAGCGCGGGCAGATCACGCAGGCCGTCATCTACGACCCTACCCGGAATGAGCTGTTTACCGCGAGCAAGGGCGATGGCGCCTTCATGAACAATAAGCGCATCCGTGTCGCGAAACGCGACAAACTCGCTGAGGCGCTGATCGGCACCGGCTTTCCTTACAGCGACCTCTCTGGTCTGGATGAGTATGTGAAGATGTTCAAACTCATGACTGAAAAATCCGCCGGCCTGCGCCGTCCCGGGTCGGCTGCACTCGATCTGGCGTATGTCGCCGCCGGTCGTCTCGACGGATTTTTCGAGAAGAAGCTGAAGCCTTGGGATATGGCGGCTGGTGTATTACTGGTTAGCGAGGCGGGCGGCATCGTCACCGGCTTCTCCGGCGAAGGGGACTACTTCGACACCGGCAACGTGATTGCCGCATCACCCAAGGTATTTGCGCAGATGCTGGCAGTGCTATCACCTTTCGCATAAACGAGATCAGTCGATAGCTGGTAGAATTCGCGCGCGGCGATAGTTCCAGTCTCCTTGCCGCCCCTCCGATTTATCCCCTCGAGCCCTTGACTGGCGCCTTTCTTGGCGGCGGTTCGACTAATTCTATTTACTATGTCTTTTGCTGAACTCGGCTTGGCCGAACCACTCGTGCGCGCCGTCACGGAACACGGCTATACCCAACCTACCCCTATTCAAGCCCAGGCGATCCCCGCCGTGCTCAAGGGCGGCGACTTACTGGCTGGTGCTCAAACCGGCACTGGCAAAACAGCAGGCTTCACACTGCCGATGCTGCAACGTCTTAACGGTGGCAAACGCCCCGCACCGCGCCATGTACGCGCGTTGGTACTCGCGCCAACACGCGAACTTGCGGCCCAAGTCAACGAGAGTGTTGTCACCTATGGCAAGTACTTGAAGCTATCGTCTGAGGTCGTGTTTGGCGGCGTCAACATCAACCCGCAAATCCAAAAGCTCTCGCGCGGCGTAGACATTCTGGTGGCGACACCGGGCCGACTGCTTGATCTGATGCAGCAAGGTGCGCTCAATCTATCTGCCGTCGAGATTCTGGTGCTTGATGAAGCCGACCGCATGCTCGACATGGGCTTCATTCGCGATATCCGCAAGGTACTCGCGGCCCTGCCCCCAAAGCGACAAAATCTGCTGTTCTCGGCAACGTTTGCGGATGAGATCAAAGCACTCGCCGATAGCTTGCTGAATCAGCCGCAAACAATTGAGGTGGCACGCCGTAACTCGACCGTTGAGGTCATCGGGCAGAAAATTCACCCTGTCGACCGTGACAAGAAACATCAACTACTCGCTCACCTCATCACTGAACAAAACTGGTTTCAGGTGCTGGTCTTCACCCGTACCAAACATGGCGCCAACCGACTCGCTGAACAGCTGGGTAAATCGGGGATCAGCGCCATGGCGATCCACGGCAACAAGAGCCAGGCAGCGCGCACACGCGCACTCGCTGAGTTCAAGAGCGGCAAGCTGCAGGCCTTGGTTGCAACGGATATCGCGGCGCGTGGCATTGATATCGACCAGTTACCGTATGTGGTCAATTTCGATCTGCCGAATGTCCCAGAAGACTACGTGCACCGCATCGGCCGTACCGGCCGCGCGGGCGCGACCGGCGAGGCTGTTTCTTTGGTTTGCGTCGATGAGCGTGATCTGTTGCGCGATATCGAGCGCTTCATCAAGCGCGAGATCCCGCGGGAAGTGATTGCGGGCTTCGAGCCAGATCCCAACGCCAAGCCGCAGCCCATACAGCTGCGTAGTCAGCCGAGCGGTCGGCGTAATAATCCGCCACGCAGCAATCAACCCAAGCAGGCGGCAGCCGCACCAAGGCCTGCGGCTGGTGGTCCTCGTCCCGCACAACGCGGCGCGGGGCTACTCAACCGCTTAGCTGCCAATTCGCAGAGCCGCAAGCAGCGTAGCGGCGAACGCTGAGTCGCTCTAACGAAAGTGCTTTGCGGGCTGTGCTAAATTGCGCGGCATGTCAATCAACAGGCCGTCATTTGTACGGCCTGTTCGTTTCTTCACTCAGAACGTATGAACGCTTCCGACCGGATCAGTGCCGACAAGCACACGCCGATGATGCAGCAGTATCTGCGCATCAAGGCCGACCACCCGGATCTATTGCTGTTCTACCGGATGGGTGATTTCTATGAGTTGTTCTTTGAAGATGCCGAGCGCGCTGCGCGTCTGCTTGGTATCACGCTAACGCAACGCGGTGCATCGGCCGGCCAGGCCATCAAAATGGCGGGTGTGCCCTATCACGCCGCCGATCAATACCTTGCCAAGCTGGTGAAACTTGGCGAGTCAGTCGCGATCTGCGAGCAAATCGGTGACCCTGCCACCAGCAAAGGACCGGTCGAGCGCAAAGTACAGCGCATTGTCACCCCCGGCACACTGACCGATGCCGAGCTATTACCCGAAAAAACCGAGCGCCCTCTGCTTGCGCTGAATGTGCTGCAGCACCGAAAAGGGCTTGTGTTGGGATTGGCATGGCTGTCCTTGTCCAGCGGTCGTCTGCGGCTCACGGAGTTAGCTACCGATGAGCGTAGCCTGCCTTCTCGGCTGAGACATGAAATTGAACGTATCGCGCCCGCAGAGATTTTGTTGGATACGCGTAGCGCTGATCTCCTCAACGCAAGCACCAGCCCGCGGCCGACGCAGGTCGCCGATTGGCATTTCGAAATTCCTGCGGCACGCAAAGCCTTATGCGAACAACTTGGTGTGGTCACGCTCGCCGGCTTTGGTGCAGAGACGCTGGAGTCTGCGATTGGCGCAGCCGGTGCATTACTGCTTTATGCACGCAATACTCAGGGCAAGCAGTTAAAGCATGTGACTGGCTTGCAGGTGGAACGCGAGGATGAATTCATCGGCATCGATGCAGCGACCCGACGCAACCTGGAGCTGACTGAGCCCTTGCGTGGCAATGACAGCGCCTCGCCAACCTTGTTTTCGTTGCTGGATCATTGCCGCACAGCGATGGGGTCGCGTTTGCTGCGTCACTGGCTGCATCACGCACCACGCGATCAAAACATCGCGCAGGCGCGGCATAGTGCCATGGAATTTCTGATTCAAGCGAACGTGTCAGAAACGGTGACCGAGCTGCTGGCGAGCGTGCCTGATATTGAGCGCATCAGCACTCGCATCGCCCTGCTCTCCGCACGCCCACGAGACCTGTCAGCATTACGCGCTGGCTTGCAACAACTCCCTGCACTGCAGCAAGCATTAAGCGCAGCGACTTCGCTGGCTATCTCTGGCCTGATCGAGCAAACGCGCACGGCACTCGCAACGCCCGATGATGTGCTGGCGCTGCTCGAACGCGCAATTGCGCCAGAGCCCGCAGCCATGATTCGTGACGGGGGTGTTATCGCTAACGGCTATGACACCGAGCTCGATGAATTACGCAGCCTGTCCGAAAACGCGGGCCAGTTTTTGGTGGACCTTGAGACGCGCGAGCGTGAACGTACAGGCATTACGAATTTGCGGGTTGAGTACAACAAAGTGCACGGCTTCTATATCGAAGTCACGCATGGTCAGGTAGCCAAGGTACCCGATGACTACCGCCGCCGCCAGACACTGAAAAATGCCGAGCGCTATATCACGCCGGAGTTGAAAGCCTACGAAGACAAAGCTTTGTCGGCACAAGATCGCGCCCTCGCCCGCGAAAAACATCTGTACGAAGCCTTATTGCAAACCTTTGCACAACACATCAGCGAATTACAACGTATCGCGCAGGCGGTGTCGCTGCTTGATGTGTTGGTTGCGCTTGCCCAGCATGCAGCGCGACATCAATGGTGCAAACCACAATTAAGCGAGCAACCTGGCATCGATATTGTGCAAGGGCGCCATCCAGTGGTCGAGACAGTGATCGAGCGCTTCATCGCGAATGATTGTCAGCTGACGCCTGATCGTCGATTAATGCTCATCACTGGCCCCAATATGGGAGGTAAATCAACCTATATGCGGCAACTGGCACTGATTACGTTGCTCGCTTACATGGGGTGCTATGTGCCTGCAGTTGAGGCGCGCATTGGCCCCATCGATCGAATTTTTACGCGTATTGGTGCCGCTGATGATCTCGCCGGTGGCCATTCCACTTTCATGGTCGAGATGATGGAATCCGCCGCCATCCTGAATGGCGCCAGCGAGCGATCGCTGGTGCTGATGGATGAGGTCGGCCGCGGCACATCAACCTTTGATGGTTTGGCCCTTGCATGGGCGATCGCGACTGCGCTGTTGCAGGAAACGCGCTGCTTCACGCTGTTTGCAACGCATTATTTCGAACTGACGCAACTACCTCAGCGGCATCTGGGCTGCGCCAATGTGCATTTGTCAGCAGTTGAGCATAAAGACCGCATCGTGTTTCTCCATGCTGTGCAAGAGGGCCCGGCGTCGCAAAGCTATGGTCTGCAGGTAGCGCAGTTGGCGGGCGTGCCAACCGCAGTGATTCGGGCAGCGCGTCGGCATCTCGCGCTACTCGAGGCGCAGTCGACGCGATCCGAGGGACAGTTCGATCTGTTCTCGATGGAATCCATGGCGCCGGAGCAGGAAGCTGCTTTACCACTGACCGGCATCATGCATGATGAGACGCAGCCGAATGACACGCTACTCAACGCGCTGGCCGAGATCGATCCGGATCAACTCAGCCCGCGCGATGCACTCGACGCACTCTATCGACTAAAACGTCTCGCCGACGACGCCAACACCGATCAATAAGCCGCTACCGCGTCACGCGGCGCGCTACTGGCTTATTGCAACTGTATGCTACGGAATTGATCGCCATCATCATCATCGTCATGGTGATGATGACCGTGCGGTCCGTGCACATGGCCGTGAGCGATTTCTTCTGGTGCTGCTTTGCGCACCTCGACCACATTCAAAGCAAAGCGCAGCGCCATGCCGGCGAGTGGATGATTACCATCCAATACGACCTTGCCGTCGGCAATATCCGTCACCGTGAACAAACGCATCTCTGCGTTCGGCACATCATCCGGCGAGCCTTCGAACTGCATGCCAACCTCGAGCTCTGCCGGAAACAACGTGCGCGGCTCGACCTTGACCAGCTCGGCGTCGTACTCACCAAAACCATCCACCGGCTCGACCTGCACCGAGACATGCTCGCCAACGGCCTTGCCTTCTAGCGCCTCTTCAATCTTTGGCAGCGTGTTGTTGTAGCCACCGTGCAGGTAAACCATCGGCTCACTACTCTCTTCGATCAGGTTACCCTGCGCATCGGACAACTTGTAGTGCAAAGTAACCACCGTATCTTTGGAAATGTTCATGCTCATCCTCTCAGTAAGCCAGCGCCCATTATAAGGGGGCACTCCGAGGCACGGCCAGACCATGCCTGAGCTTGGTAAGCGCCGATATAATCGGTGCATGAAAACTAACAGCGTACTTGGCGATCTGACACCGCGGGAGTTTTTGCGCAGCTACTGGCAAAAGAAGCCGGTGCTGATCCGGCAGGCGATACCGGGATTCAAGCCGGTGCTATCACGCGATGCTTTGTTTGCGCTGACCGCCCGCGAGGAGGTTGAGTCGCGCCTGATCACGCACTTTCGTTCGCAATGGAAGCTGAGCCACGGGCCGCTTGCGTCGCTGCCCCCAACAAATCGCAAGGGATGGACCGTACTGGTTCAGGGCATGAACTTGCATGATGATGCCGCCGATGATTTGCTCAGCCGGTTTCGTTTCATCCCGGACGCGCGGCTGGATGATTTGATGATCAGCTATGCCACCGACACCGGCGGCGTCGGAGCTCACCTTGACTCGTACGATGTCTTCCTGCTGCAGGCCGAGGGCCGCAGACGCTGGCGCATCGGCCGGCAGCGTGATCATTCCCTCGTCGAAGACGTACCGCTCAAGTTGTTGCGCAATTTTGCGCCGACCACCGAGTACCTGCTGGAACCTGGCGACATGCTTTACCTGCCACCTCAGTGGGCGCACGAAGGCGTTGCCGAGGGAGAGTGCATGACCTACTCGATCGGCTTCCGCGCCCCTACCTGGCAAGAACTGGGCGAGGCTTATCTTGGCTTTTTGGCTGAGCAAGTTGATCTGCGCGGACGCTATCAAGACAATCAGCTGACCCCGAATGCGCATCCCGCTCGGATTGGAAACGATATGCTGAAACAGGCGCGCCAGCAGTTGGGTAAGCTGGGCGG
>JAIXQV010000096.1 GCA_027485535.1 Oxalobacteraceae bacterium
ACTTTGGAAGTCTTTGACGTCGCGAAGTACATTGCCGTAAAAGAAATGCGACTCGGCACGGCGGGGCTCCGCAACGATGGCATGCTCCAGCATGCCCAGCGCTGCTTCATACTCACCAAGCTCGCGATTGCACAGCCCAATGCCAATCATGGCTTCGACGTCTTGACCCAACAGTGCGAGCACGCTTTCATGGGTTCGGCGCGCTGCTACGTAATCCTCACATTGGAATTGCGCTTTTGCCAGGTTTTGCATGGTGTGAACAACGCCCGGGTTCATCTCCAGAGCCCGTTCAAGCAGTGCCACACAGTTGGCGTAATCTTTTAGATCGAAGTAGCACAGGCCCAGGATAGATACGGCCTGCGCATCATCTGGCCGTACTTGCAGATACTGATTAATCCGCTCAACCGCTTCTTCCGGTCTATTAGTTTGGTTTGCCAGCAGCCCCAGTAAATAAGTCACTTCAATATAGTCTGGCTCTTCACGCAGGATCTGCCGGTACATAAATTCGGCCATCGCAAGATCGCCTTGCTGATGCAGCTTCACCGCGCGTTTGAACTGATCGCTGGGTGGTGTCGGCATAAACGCAGCGTGGTGCGCAGCGGCTTTCTGAGGTTGGATCGTGTCTAGTGTGTTCATCCGTCGAGTCTCGCTGAGTTGTCCGCGCACATGCGCCTGGTTATGGTGTGGTACTGCTCCTTAGCATTAAGCGTGCCTAACGATTTATTGACGGGGCATTTCAGAAAGCGGCAATACGGGGTCAAACAAGTGGCCAAATCAGAGGTTATTTGCTGCCACTGCGGCAACCCGCTTCCGGTTTTACGGCAGTTTTTTGAATAAACAGGGCTTTCAGGGTGTGCTTGATTCAACTGGCACCGCTTTTGCTAAATGCCTTGCCAAACCGATCGGAGGTGTCGACTTGCTGATATCGATGCCACCCCGAATTACTGCAAAACCCTGTACAGGAGCTGAACGATGCAAAACCTCGCCCAAGTCATGATCTCTTACGCCGAGAGAGGCCAAGTCTTCAATATGTCGCAAATCTCTCGCTATTCGCCGGAAGAATTCCGTATGGCGATTCAAGCGCTGATGGGTCAGGGCCGTGATGAGCTGGCTTATGCGTTGGGTGATGCCGGTTTGGCGCTACACCCAGATAGCGAAGATATTTTGGCGATCACAAGTTTGTTGGCAGTGGTGCGTGAGGACTGGCCGCAGGCAGTGGATTTGTTAAAGCAGCTGATTGACATGCAGGGCACGAATGCCACCGCATTCACGCACTCGATGTTGATTCGCTCACTGCGCTGCAATCTTGATTTGGCCGAGGCATTCGAGGCCTGCGGTATCGCGTTGTCGCTGTACCCCGAGCACCCAGAATTGCTAAAAGAATATGACGCATTGGCGGAAGCACTGGGCCTCGGCGCAGTTCAACGCTGAATAAGTAATGCAGATCGTGGCATGCGGCAAAGCGGCGGCAAATGGCTGCCGGAAAGCCGACAGAACTTGCCGCCCGCATGAAAACAAGGTTTCAAGATAGCAATAGAACTTATTAAGTCATTGTATTAAAACAGATTTTTGTTCTGGCATGGCGATTGCTTGGCTTGGTACAACCATAGGGCTACTCGCTCTTAACGAATTAGCAAGCTCAAGACGCCTGAAGGAGAAAAGAGCATGTCGGTCATAAACACAAACGTAAAAGCGCTGTTTTCGCAGTCGGCTTTGAAGCGCACCGAGGGTGCGATGTCAAGCGCGATGCAGCAGCTGTCAACCGGTAAGCGGATTAACACCGCGGGCGATGACGCTGCCGGCCTGGCGATTGCGACGCGCATGACCCACCAGATTCGTAGCTTGAATCAGGCAGTTCGAAACGCGAACGACGGTATCAACCTGATCCAGACCGCCGAAGGGGCGACCAACGAGATCACGGACATGATGCAGCGGATGCGCGAACTCGCGATCCAGGCAGTCAACGACACCAATGAAAACGCGCAGCGTAGCTACCTCGATCTCGAGTTTCAGCAGCTGAAGCAAGAAATTGTGCACATCGCCGAGTCCACTCAGTGGAACGGCTTCCCAGTACTCAACGGTACGGCCGGTGAGCGGGTTGGCGAGATGCCGGTATACAAGACAACGTCGGTTGGCCAGTTTGGTGATGTGTTCATTACCCCGACCACGGTACGGACGGTGGACGGCAGTGATGCGGGTGAGATTCAAACGCTCACGTTTACCGGAACCGCAGACTATGGCTGGATCGAGGTGGGTGGTGTCGCGGTAGAGATTGTGGATGGTACTGATGACGTTAGCGTAACCACTTTCGCAGCAAAAGTTAAAGAAACCTTAGAGGCGGACCCTTTATTTGATCCGACGACGTCGGGTCGGACGATTTCCCAAGCAGCTGGAGTGCTTACGATCACCTATGCCGCCAATGATGGCGATATCGATGATATTGAAGTTGATATGGGCGCGACCGGTATTACTGCCGCTGTTGCTACCACGCGCGATGCGATCACAGTGACTGATGAAACGTTCAGTAGTAACGGCGTTTTCCTGAAGAGCGGTGCGCTGAATTTCAGCGTTGATACGACGGGTAGTGTGACTGCTTCGTTTGAAACTGTCGATGGTAAAACGATCACCTTGACAGGTTCATCCGTGCCCGCTTCTGGCACAGTTACGTTCAGCGCAAGTTCTGGCAACAATAGCCAGGTTATTTCACAAGATCTGACCTACACATTAAAAGATTCGGCAAGGAGCACGGAAAGCTTTGCATCACGTGCCGTCGGACTGTCGGTGTCTGTAGACGGTAGTATTCCAGCACTACGCGCTGGCGACTTGCGTATCAATGGCATTGATATCGGCGCCTCATATGCTGAAGATGATCCTTATTCGCCTGTGAATAACGCAGCGGGTTCAGCGATTGCCAAGGCCGCAGCGATTAACCGCATGGCCTCGACCACCGGCGTCACGACCGGGGAATCGCAGACCATCACACTGACAGGTGTGCCCTCGACCGGCTCAATTACCGTCGGTGGCGTGGCGATTCAGTTAACCTCTGCTGAAAACACCTCAGTACTTGCGGCTTCTAAAATCGCGCAAGCCCTGCGTAATAGTACTGAGTACGGTGCATCGTCGGGCCGAGTGATTAACTATGCGCCAGGCGGCTCGACCATCTCGATCGATTTTCCGGTCGTAGATCGCAATGTTGCAAAAACCGAGGTGTTGCCAGGTACGACTGGCATTTCGGCCATCGTCGATACGACGCAGGAATACACCACGATGCGTCCGGGTACCGGCGTTTATGCCAAAGTAAACGAGAACGTGTTTACTGGGCAGGAAATGAGTGCGGAGTCCTCAGTTGAAGGTGTGGTTTTCATTAATGGTTATGCATCGGCAGATATCACCACCGTATTAAATAACACACGTGCCACCCGTCAGCAGGTCGTTAACGCGATCAATACGATTTCTGCCAAAACCGGTGTCAAGGCGATTGATACTGGTTACGACTCCAAAGGCATCACGCTGGTTGCGGCAGATGGCCGTAACATCGAGGTGCTCTTTGAAACAGATGAGAATTCTGATGTCTTCGGCGAGCGTATTGGCCTCCGCCAAGGCGTACATAGTGCAACCTATTCTTTAGAATCTAAAATCCCGACCCCGGTTGTGATCTCAAGTGCTACTACGGGTGACATCACCCGCACTGGCCTGATCGAGGGTAACTTCACCAAGAATGAGTCGGTGTTCAATACCTTCCCACGTTCGACGGTCGATGCGCCGGTGGCGCAGGTCTCATCGGTAGCATTCTCTGGGACGGCGACGGCTGCGGATGAATACCTGGTCACGATCAACGGCTCTACATTTACTTATGTCGCGACAGGCGCGCAGACCGCACAGGAATTGCGTGATGCAATCATCGATGAGATAACTACCGACACATCCTATTCGACGCTAGGAGTGACGGTTGCCGAGGGTAGAACGACGGGTGAGTTGTTGAT
The DNA here is from genome assembly GCA_027485535.1 of Oxalobacteraceae bacterium. GTDB lineage: Bacteria > Pseudomonadota > Gammaproteobacteria > Burkholderiales > Burkholderiaceae_D > Pernthalerella. The sequence goes on from JAIXQV010000096.1 coordinate 3,984, forward strand.
TACAGCAAGCACCCCGGGAACACCATTTACACTTTCCATAACCCCGTCGAGTAGCGCAACCGCGACGATGACGAAGGCAACGGTTGAAGACAATCAGCCATCGTTAGCCAAGCCGATGAATGTTGATGATCTGATGATCAACGGCATCAAGATTCGTGCGACCACCACTGCGGATGATGAAAAATCCAGCTCGGTGGCGGCAAGTAGTGATCCAAGTGCATCGGCAATCGCTCTTGCAGCTGCAATCAACTCGCAAAGCCATGAAACCGGTGTGCGCGCACTTGCTAATCCGGTCGTGACCAAGGGTCTCAGCACGATCACTTCAGTACCTACAACCTCGGCGAGTGGTACGACTTATAACCTTTACATTAATGGCACCACAGTTCCGGTAGTGTTCCTGCAGGATGAAACAGGTACCGCTCGTCGCGAGAAAGTAGTTGAGGCAATTAATGCCCGTACCGGTCAGCATGGTGTGACGGCGGAAGATAACGGCAGTGGCGTGACGCTCACATCCGATGGCCGTAACTTCTCTGTCTGGTACGACTCGAATGAGGAGAATCTGTCTGCTGCTAGTTTTGGCTTGGACAAAGGTGGTTCAGTCGCACAGGTTTCGCGAATTTCACTATCCGCTGGCGTTGCAGGCGATGAGGTAACGGTCAAGATCAATGGTGTTGATGTGACCGCAACGGTAACGGGTGCCGGGACCTTAGCGACCGATTTAAAGGCTGCGATTGATGCGCTGATTACCGCAGGGACGCTTAACAATATTGAGACTGCAGTATCCGGTACGAATGTTGAGATTACTTCGACGGTTGCTGGTTCACCATTCACATTGACCGGTGCGATTAGTTTGGATAGCTCGGGCGACCCAAGCGCGAGCGCGCCGACTGTCGCACTAGCCACCGTCACCCCGAATAGCTTTGGCGACAACGACGTGACGGGTATTCTGGATGCATCGGCGACTTCAACATCGGCTCGCACGCTGTACAGCACCGTACGCTTGGTCTCTGATCCTGCACTGCTGCCGAAACTGCCGTCGCCAGATGGCGCACCGCCGTCTGACCAGTTGGAGAAGCTCCGTGCGACTGGCAAACCATTCACGATTTCTGTGGGTGATAAGGGCTACAGTGACGACGGTAACTTCGCAGCGCTGGGCTTCCAGGAAGGTACTTTCGGTGGCCGCGCCAGCGAAGATATGGATCCACCGCGGGTGGGACGACTGGCTTTCCAGGTGGGCGCCTCTGCTTACGATTACATCACGATTGACCTGGCAGATTTTGGTAAGGCCGGGACAATCACGGGTGAGATTACGGGTGACGTTGACCTGAACGTCGAAGATCGTCGTGTGCGGATCAATACCCGCGATGGTGCTTCTTCAGTACTCGTGTTGCTGGATGACGCGATGGACAAGGTCAACGCGACCCGCGCCACCATGGGTGCGGTGATGAACCGACTCGATCATGTGATTAACAACTTGTCGAATGTGTCGATGAACTTGTCGGAATCGCGTAGCCATATCGAAGACGCTGATTACGCCAAGGCTTCAACCGAGCTCGCGAAGACACAGATCATGCAACAGGCTGCAACTGCGGTACTCGCACAGGCCAATACCAGCCAACAAACCGTGCTGAAGCTGCTCGGCTAAGCTGCAGGCGGGCCATAAGCCCGTCCTGCGCGTCACCGCAAGGCTGTGACAAAATATCCGCGTGATAAAACGCACGTGGAGGAAAAATGAATGACCGGGTCAAACGCCTGGTGTTCAGGTTGGTGCGGATCGTACTGATCCTGTTGTTGCTGATGCTAGGCTTGGTGGTGATGTATCCGGGGCGGTTTCTGCCACCGGGCATGACGCTGACTGAGTTTTTTCAGGGATTACTGGGCGCGATTTTTTTGGCGCTGGTGTTTGCTGCGGCAGGCACACGGGCATGGATCGATCACCAGAAACGGAACCGCAATAAGAAATGAACGCTTCCCACGCCGATAGCGAAGCGCCGAACTGCTGGCAGTGCCAGCATTTTTCGGTTAGCTGGGATCCGAATCTTCCCTATGCCTGTCGTCTGATGGGCTTCAAGAGCCGCATCATGCCGGCGATTGAGGTGTTGCGTGCTGATGGTTCGCGTTGCCAGGGGTTCTCACGCAAGACCAATGCTGGTCTTAGCGGCGTATCTGATCCTTCTGGCGTTCACGGGAATACTTTTGCGAATGTCTCTGCATCCGGCATGACATCCACCGCATCCACTCCGTCTGTGACCGGCCCCAAAGCAAATGGGCTTTACTCCACTTTCAGCAAACTCGCATGAGCCGCTTACTTCTCATTGCTTTGGTGTTTTTCGCATCATGGTCAGCACGGGCAGATTTACCGGCGGCGATGAAGGCCATCGAGCGCGGTCATTACAGCACGGCGGTGCGTGCACTCCGTAAGCCTGCCGAATTGGGCGATGTGCATGCCCGCAATAACCTCGGCTACTTGTATGAATATGGTTTGGGCGTCAACCGTAACCCGGAAGAAGCCTACAGATGGTACCGGCTAGCCGCCGAGGCTGGCCTGCCAGCGGCGCAATACAACCTCGCCACGCTTTATCTGCAAGGGCGCGGCACACCGACGGATCCGCAAGCGGCGTTTCATTGGTATGAGGCCGCTGCCAAAGCGGGTTATGCCGACGCCGAGTACATGCTGGGTGAGTGCTATCGCACGGGCGCTGGTGCCAAGCGCGATGGTGCCTTGGCCTTGTCGTGGTACCTGAAAGCTGCGCGTAACGGTAGCTCCGCTGCGCAGCTGATGGCTGCATCGATCTACTACACCGGCGAGGGCTGGCGGCGTGAGCTGCCAAAGGCGATGGTGTGGGCGGAGTTGGCGCGCTTAAACGGCGAAGCCCAAGCGGTGGGGCTTGCCGTACAAATCAGCCGCGACCTAAATGATGCGCAGCGGGCGCTGGCGGTTGAAAAGGCCAGGCTGTGCCGGGATAGCAAGTACCAGGATTGTCCGGAGTAGGGCCGTCCGGCCCGACGAAACCACCGCGTAGCGTAACCCTGTCGACATTCCGTCGACCGCCGGCCGGTCGACTTTTTCCTCCCCCGGCAAAGGCCTGCCGATCCGACACATGGCCTGAAAACCCGCATGTTTCCTTGAGAAAATACTTGGCACATTGATTGCTATAGGGGAACCATCCCTTGATCCTAGAGGCAATCATCGTGACGGCTCAATTCGAAAACTCTCATCCAGCGCTGTGGCTGGATCCCAAGGCTGCGGTCGGTAGCGCGGAACGTGAGCAGCTTGCTGCCGCTGGCTTGCAACTGCTGCCTGTAACCACACTCGACGACCTGCGCCAAGGCTTGGCCAAGGCACGTTTGGTGGTGATCCGGCTGATGGGCGATGTCGGCCTGCTGCAAGAGGTGAAGAAGCTCACCCAGTCATTTGGTCATGATGTGCCGGTGCTGTGCCGCGTTGATCAGGGCGAGCTCTCGCTCGGCGTTGAGGCGATGCGGCGCGGTGCGTATCACGTACTGCCCACCAATGATTGGTCGGTTGATAGCTGGCGCGAAGCCCTGGCGCTGACGCCCAAGCGTGCTGAAGTCACCCAGCGCAATCCGCAAACTTTTGTCTTTGTTGACCCCAACAGCCAGCATTTACTTGAGCTTGCGCGTCGTGTTGCGCAAACCGAGGTATCGGCCTTGGTGGTCGGCCCGACGGGTGCCGGTAAGGAAGTGTTGGCGCGTGTGCTGCACGATGCCTCACCGCGTCGCAATGGTCCGTTTGTGGCCTTGAACTGCGCTGCGCTACCAGAGCATCTGATTGAAGATTTATTGTTTGGTCATGAGAAGGGTGCTTTTACCGGCGCCTTGAAAGAACACCGTGGTTTGTTCGAGCAGGCGCATGGCGGCACCATCTTCCTGGATGAAATTGCCGAGATGCCGTATCACTTGCAGACCAAGCTGCTGCGCGTACTCCAAGAGCGCAAGATCACTCGCCTCGGTGGAAATGGCTCGGTGGAGTTGGATGTACGACTCGTCGCTGCGACCAATAAAGATCTGCGCGAAGCCATTAATAATCGCGAGTTCCGCGAAGACCTGTATTTCCGTATCAGTGCGTTCAAGCTGACGATCTTGCCGCTACGCGAGCGTCCGGGTGACGTGCAGCCGCTGGCGATGCAGTTCCTTGAAAAATTTGGTCCTGCTGATCGCCAGGTGCAGTTGACTGCAACTGCGATCGAGCGACTGCAGCATTACAGCTGGCCCGGCAATGTGCGTGAGCTACAGAACGTGATTCAACGTGCGCTGGTGCTCAGCAATGGTGACCTGATTACCGACAATGAATTGATGTTCGACGAGATCGAACAGCGCCACGCACCACAGGCTTTGCCGGCATCGACGCAATCGCACCTGATGCAGTACGGCCCGCGTGACGTATCCGAGGCGCATCAACTGAATGGCAGTGCGATCGGTGATCTGTCGACCGCCGTCAAGAGCAGTGAATACCAAGCGATTATGGCGGCGATTCAGTCGACCAGAAATCGCAATGAAGCCGCGAAAAAACTTGGCATTAGTCCACGTTCGCTGCGCTACAAGATGGCGCAATTCCGTGAGCTGGGGATGACCGCAAATGCGGCAACGAACACTATGAACGGCATGATCGGCATGAATAGCATGCACGGTATGGCAGCTGCTTGATGATCTGAGGAGACAAGCGCCATGATCAATAAAATCAATAGCCAAACTAATATCGATGCGATGCTGGCCGCACTACGCCAGCATCAAGTGGACTCTACCGGTACCAACACACCACCGGTACTGACACCGCCTACACCTGAAGTTGGCAAGCCCACCTTTGGTGAAGCGATCAAGTCGGCGGTCGAGCATACCAACAACCTGAGCACGTATTCAGGCACTTTGGAAGACGCCTATGACCGTGGTGAAGATGTTCCGCTGACAGATGTAGTGCTCGCGATGCAGAAATCATCACTCGCGTTTGAAGCAACACTGCAAGTGCGGAACAAGGTTTTAAAAGCGTACGAAGACGTCTTGAACATGCCGGTCTGATGACCCGAATGACCCGAATCTAAGCAGAGAGTAGAACCATGGCTGAAGCGACAATCAATCCAGGCGGAACACAACCGCCCATGCCACCCGGTGTACCGACACTCGCGGGTGAGCCCGGCGCGACCGGCGTTCCTGCAAACACCGCAGCGGGCCCCAGGCCTTTGCCGACGGCGGTGCAGGGCGTTGCCAGCGGATTCTCCTCATTCCGTGATTGGATGGATGGCGCCATCAAGCAGCCGGCTGTGCGTCGTGCGCTATTGCCAATGACCGTATTGCTGATACTGGGTGTGACAGCAGTAGTATTTCAGTCGACGCAGTCGATGCCTTACCGTCCGATCATGCCCGGCATGACAGAGAACGACAAAATGGCCGCGCTCGAAGCGCTGAAAGCTGGCGACTTCAAGCCAAAGGTCGATACCCAGAGTGGTCAAATTACCGTGCCTGAAGGACGCTATCACGAAGCAAGAATTTTTCTGGCGGGGCAAGGTATTCCGAAAGAGGCTCAGCCGATCGGCATGGAGTCGCTGAAAGACAAGTCGTCGATGGCGACCAGTCAGTTCATGGAGCAAGTGCAGTACAACACGGCTATTGAGCAAGAGTTGTCGCGCTCCATCATGCAAATTTCTACGATTAAAGCAGCGCGTGTGCATTTGGCTTTGCCAAAGCAATCCGTGTTCGTGCGCGATCGTGCGACCCCGAAGGCTTCGGTGGTCGTCACACCGCATTCGGGTCGTGGTGTGTCAACGCCGCAGGTGAAAGCGATTGTGCATTTGGTGTCTTCCAGTGTGCCTTATCTGACCCCGGAAAACGTCTCGGTCGTTGATGACCAGGGCAATCTGCTGACCATGGATAACCCGGTCGATGCAGCGATGGGCCTGACCGTGGCGCAGATGCAGCACAAGCAGCGCACTGAAGAGACGTATAAGAATCGTGTGACCGAGTTGTTGGGTCCGGTGGTGGGTGAGGCTGCGGTACAGGCGCAGGTGAACCTGACCATGGACTACACCACGATTGAGACCACGACCGAAGATTTTGACGACAAAGACAAGGGCGTGAAGCCACGTTCCGAGGCGCTGACCACTGAGCGTAAGTACAAGCTGGATCCAGAAGGTATTCCGGGCTCGCTCACCAACTCGCCGCCGCCGGATGCTGATCTGACCAAGAACACCAATACCGACGAGAAGAAGCCGGCGACCAATGAAATCGTCACTACCCGGTCGACCCGTAACTTTGAGATGGACCGTCAGGTACGTCACACCAAGAACTCGCCCGGCACGATCTCGCGTATCACGGTGGCTGTGGTGGTTGCTGAGCGTCCTGCGCCACCATCGGCGGATGGAAAGCCGCTGGCCCCGGGTGCGCCGACCACGATTCCGTATACCCAGCAAGAACTGGATCGCATGTTGAACCTGGTGCGTAGCTCAGTGGGTTATAACGAAGAGCGCGGTGATGTTGTCACGGTGGCACCAGCACGCTTCGAGACGCTGGCACCTGAGCCACCCAAGCCTTGGTATGCCGATCCGGATATTCAGAACGTGATTAAAATCGGTGTAGCGGCTTTCGTGATCATCGTGTTCCTGCTCGCTGTGGTACGTCCGATGGTGAAAGGCCCGACCATTAACCAGCAGATCATGCCGCCGTACGGCCCGACGCCGGAAGAGGTCAAGCAGCTCGAGGCCAAGGCGGCCGACGAGGCCAAGGCCCAGCTCGAGAACAAGATGGCAGAAGAGGCCAAGATCGCCGAAGAGGAGCAAGCTGCGGCCGAAGCACTGGCTGCCGAAGAGGCCCGCATCGCCGAAGAGGCTGAGCAGTACGCTGCCGCTGAAGCTGCCGCGGTTGCCGAAGCGGCTGCTGCCGAGGCTGAGTTTGGCGAAGATGGCGAGTTGAACGAAGATGAGCTGGAGCTCGAGGATGGTGAGAGCCTGGATGAGTTGCGTGCACGGATGCAGGCAATGAAGCCGAAGAAACCCGCCTTCTCCGCCGAGATGCTAGACACCGCTAACAGCTATGATGACAAGGTCGCGCTGATCCGTATGTTGGTGGCGCAAGAATCTGGCCGGGTGGCGCTGGTCTTGAAGAACATGGTCCGTAATTAAGACGGCCTACTAACCACGGAACTGGAACGATCATGGCAGACGAACAGAAAGTCGCACCTAGTGCAGAGCAGACGCCCGAAGAACTCGAGGCGATGAAAAACAAACTGAAGCCGAAGAAAAAGAAGGCCACGCTTCCCGCAGACATGCTGTCCGACGCTAAGAGCTACGACGACAAGCTGATGCTGGTGAAATTCCTCACTGAGAAAGAAAAGGGCCGCGTGGTCCTGATGGTGAAGAATATGCTGCGCGGTATCGGCGACGAAAAAAAGAAATAATCCGTACGACTCAAAGGAACGTAGTAAACGAGGTAGACCATGGCAGATAACACAACAGCGATGTCAGACGATCTTAAGCGCGAGCTTGGCGAAATTACCAATGTGCAGCGCGCTGCCGTCCTGATGCTCTTGCTGGGCGAAGACCTGGCATCCAACATCATCAGCTACCTGGATCCGAAAGAGGTTCAGGAACTCGGTGCTGCGATGGTGTCGGTTGCCGACATGTCGCAAGAAGCGGTCAACGTGGTGCTCGATGAGTTCGTTGATATGCTCAAGAAACAGACCAGTCTGTCGCTCGGCACCACTGAATATGTAGAGACGGTACTCAAGCGTGCGCTGGGCCCAGATAAAGCGGCATCGGTGCTGTCACGCATCATGCCGGGTCGAGCCAGTCGCGGTCTGGAGATTTTGCAGTGGATGGATGCACGTGCCATTGCTGAAATGAT
>JAIXQV010000014.1 GCA_027485535.1 Oxalobacteraceae bacterium
GTAGCCACTGCTCGAGCATCTCCGCTGGCCGCGCATTCAGCGCCGGAAACGAGCCAACAATACCGGCCTTACATTGGGCAATCACAAGCGCCGGGCAACTGGCGATAAACAAGGGTGCGCCAATTACGGGCAAACTCAGGTGCTGCAGGGCGGCGGGCAAGGCCATACGGAGTCTCCGACATGGGGTTGTTTGCCCGATTATAGGTCACTGTGTTTTTTAACTGACCGACTGCCCAATACGTCGAGCCAGCCCATGAACTGCGACATCCGCAATGCCAACTCGGTTGGCGACTCCGGCTCAGACAGGCCCAGCATGAAATGCTCGAACAGCGAGCGTGTATCGTCATCCATCGCGCGCTGTGCCGCATGCCAGACCGTCGCGCGGCAGCCAGTGGCGGGCATGCCGGGCTCGGTGCCGATGAAACGGTAGGGCAATTTCTTGCGTTGCCATTCTTCGCGGGTCTGTTCTGCCGCTTGCTGCAACTTCAGCCAGTGTGCAGGCACCGTCAGATGCCATGCGTGAGCGGCCGGATACATGTCGTCGTTTTCACGTGGGCTAAGAAATTGGATATCCCACTCGTTGATCGTGCATTGCGTGGGCTCCAGCCGCAAGCCCGAACGCATGAAACGCTTACCGGCTTCGATACCCTTACGCGACTTGTCCGGTACGACCGACAGCACCGGCGAGATCCAAGCATGCCCGAGCGTCGCGCCGACGGTCGGGAAGATCTGCATCGTGCCGAAGCTGCTGCGCCGGGCCAGTACCTCGGCCGCCCGGACAGAGATCCCACTGCCAGTCACGCTCGGCTGTCGTGACAGCACCTGTTCTATCTCTCGCTGCAACAGTGCGCGCTGCCCGGCGGACAGCGTCATTAGGTCGGCCATTGGTCCGAATAGCTTGTGCACCAGCAACAGCTCGAGTAAGTCGCGCAACAGGCTTGCGCCGAGCGCCCCGTTGCCCGTTTTAGTCAGCACCGCCAGTGTATGAGACTCAACCATCAACTGACCTGCCTGCCAGATCACGCTGCTGGCAGGCAGCAGCGGATGAGCGGCCACCGTCATATCGGTTTTCACCAATGTGCCCGTCGCACGTGCAAGCGCGTTCGCTGCGTCGGTCAGTCCGGCCAATGTGATGCCACCGCGCGCATGCTGGCCGTGCAACGTCGCGAGCAGGTCACGCGTTTGCTGAGCTTGCACCGGTGTCAGCCGGCATTCTTGGGGAAGTGTGGCCTCGACACGAGTAGCGGTATCTATCGCTTCATCGAGTGCATGGTACAGACCGTTCGTGAACATCAGCGTGCGTTGCCTGCAGTGCGGCGGGCCATTCGCGAAGCCATGCTCAATGAGCATGAGATCATCGATGACCGATTCAACGACGACATGATCAAAGCGACCCGCCTTCAGCAGTTGCTGCAACTGACCAAGCTCGCTGGCAGTTAGTTCGGATAGATGCATCTGCAGCCGTTTCTGAAAGCAATCCAGGCTGTCGGCATCGTCCGGCAATCCGGGGCAGATCGAATTGAGCATCGACTCCATTGTCTGCATCAATAGTTCCGGCGGCTTGTGCGGGCCGAGCGGTTCATCGGCCAGACTGGCATGCATCAGATGTCGCAGCGTCTGCGAGGTCTGCCATGCAGCGTCGAAATAATAGGTAGCTTTCGCATGCCACGGTGCGGCACCTACAGGTCGTGGTGAAGATCGCATCCTCGGTGGGTGCGCAATTCCCTGGCGCGGTTGCGCTGTCTGAGCGCGTATCGAGATGGAAGAGCGGGGTTTGACCAATCCGAGCATGGCATTTCCTCAGGTTTGAGAGCGCTTGTGTTCACAAGTACCGATGGCCAAGACCGAGCCATCGGCATCATCGCCAAGTCTTCAGTGACCGGCGTCGGCTGCAATGGATGGCAGCCAGCTCATGAATTGGTTCATCCGCACGGCAAGCTCGGTCGGGGATTCTGGGTCGGCCAGTCCGGCATTGAAGTAGGCGAACAGTGCGCGCGCATCATCATCCATGCCTTTTTCAATTGCCAGCAATACGCTTGCACGGCAACCCGTGCTGCGCATGCCTGGCGTGCTGCCGGTAAAGCGATAAGGCTTAGCTTGCGCTTTCCATTCGCTGGCCACCTCGGTGGCGGCTTCTTCAAGGCGTTCGCGGTCGACGGGAACCGTGATCTGCCAGGCGTGCTCGTCCGCGAAGAGTTTTGCGTTTTCATTCGCGTCTAGCCATCGGATCGGCCATTGCATCACATGGCAGTCGTCCGGCTCCAGTTGGAAGCCCGGATGCATGAAGCGTGTGCCGATGCCAAGCGGGGGCTTGGCCTTGTCCGGCACCACAGACAGCGATGAGCCGATCCACGCGTGGCCGAGCGCGACGCCGATGGTCGGCAGAACTTGCACCTTGCCCATCGTGCCGGCATGGGCGAGCACGCGCGCCGCAGACTGTTGCAGCAGCGCTCCGGGAGCCGCTGGCGGCGCAGACAGGATCTCGTTCATCGCCTTCTGTAGGCGAGTACGATCGGCAGAGCACAGTCGCGATGGGTGTGCGTTGTCGCCAAACATTTTGCGTGCGATAAGTAGCTCGATCAGATCGCGCAGCACTTCGGCAATCAGCTTGCCATCCGTGTCATCGGTCAATGCGCGGAAGGCCTTCAGATCGATAAGTAGTGATTCGTCTTTCCAGTCCAGCATGCTGCCGCGTTGCGTGAGTTTGGCGGAGCATCCGACACGTGGCGCCGGCGAAAGGCCGATCGCCTCAGACAGCCGCTGCGCAATCTCTACGAGATCCGTCATTGATTGCTCGGCGACGGGCCAGCTTAATGCGGCGTCTAGCAGGCACTGACGCGCGGCACACGCTTCGGCAGCGCTGGGTGGTTTGCCTACCAAAGGGCGGCGCGCGATTGAGGCGGCGTGTTCGACCGCATCATCGAGCAGGTGATGCCAATCGGCCGGCAGTGTCGCGACATCCTGCAGCCGGCTGCTGATGAAGCCGAACTCGTCATAGATGTCATGCTGCACGGCTGCCCGGTCAGTGACGCTGTCGTACCCGGCCGATTTCAGCGCGCTCGCCAGCGTCTTCAGTTCTTCCGGTTCCAATCCGGACAGGTGCATGTTCAGCAGCAACTCGAAGTAGGCCTGACTCTCGCTGTCCATGTGGCCCTGCGGACAAGTGGCTGCCACCAGCGTATTGACCGAATTGATCATCAACTTCTGATCGGATTTACCGAGTACCTGACCGGGTTGCTGATGCGCGTTCAGCACGGTGCGCAGCGTCAGCGCCGAATGTGATGAAGCGTCGAAATAGTAGGTTGCGACTGAGGGCTGCGGCCAGTTATTTGCGCCATTCCTTGCGGGACGTTGGCTTAGCGTCGGTTGGCGAGCTGAACGGTTGCATGCGGGTCGCGCATGCGTGACGGTATATGACCTGCCTGACGAGCGAGCGGTTAATCCAAGCATGGTAAGTCTCCCTGTGTTGTTGGTCGAACGATTCATCGATATCGATGAACCGGATGCGGATACTGCACCCGGATGTTCAAGGGAGATCATTTGTGCGATTGATGCTCGTCAATCGTCGGCAAAACTTTGGGCGGTCAATCAGTTCATGCAGGCGCTGAGTTTAATCGCTGGCGGAAAATGCGCTATTGATAGCTACGCGCGTCCTCGATTACTTTGCCATCATTCGGCAAACTGCCAATGGCTTGCAGCTTCACATTGCCACGCAGCTTGGTGACATCGCGAATTGAGGCAATGATGGCCTCGACTTCGGACAGTGCCGCATCCGGATGATCAACCTCGCAGTGGAGGGTCATTTCATCATTCGCCATTTCGCCAGAAACGACCAAGCGTGCTTTTTTGACGATGGGGTGGCGCTTGGCGATATCCGCGATTTGCGAGGGATGCACGAACATGGCGCGCACTTTGGTAGTCTGATCGGCGCGCCCCATCCACCCTTTGATGCGGGTATTGGTGCGCCCGCACGGCGATGCGCCTGATAGAACAGCAGACATATCGCCAGTAGCAAAGCGGATCAGCGGGTAATCCGGATTGAATGAGGTGATCACGATCTCACCAACCTCGCCATCGGCCACCGGATCACCCGTACCCGGCCGCACGATCTCGAGCAGCAGTGTCTCGTCGAGCAGCATGCCCGGATTCAGTTGGCCATCGGTTAGCGTTTCATAGGCGATGTTACCGATATCTGCCGAGCCATAGGTTTGCAGTACGAATGGCACGCCGTTTTCATTCAGCCATTGCCGCAATGAAGGCGGTAGTGCTTCTGCGCCCACCAAGGCCATTTTTACCGATGAGATATCGGCGCCCATCTCTTGCGCTTTTTCGATGATGATTTTCAAGAATGACGGTGTGCCAACATAAACCTTTGGCTTGAGTAGTTCCATCGCTTGCACTTGCATCTCGGTCTGACCGATACCTGCGGGTATCACCGGGCAACCCAAGTGCGCCGCGCCGCCTTCCACCATCAAGCCGGCAGGGGTGAAGTGATAGGCAAAGCAGTTTTGAATCAGATCACCGCTGCGCACGCCCAGCGCATGCAAGGGGCGCGCATAGCGCCACCAGTCACCGCCACGACCCTCGGGATCAAAAATCGGACCGGGCGACATGAATATCCGAGATAACTTCGCGGTCGGCGTCGTGTTCAGACCGCCAAATGGGGGCGTCGCATGCTGCAAATCTTTGAGTGCCGATTTGCGTGTCACGGGTAATTGCGCCAGCGCCGCACGGTGGTTGATATCGCCCGCAGCAACGCCGCGCAAAATGTCTGCCCAACCCGGCGCCTGCATCGCACGCGTGATTAATGCAGGTAATGCGGACAATAGCGCTTGCTCACGCGCCGAAGGGTCGCGCGACTCCAGTGAATCGTAAAGATCAGCCATGATGTCTCCAAGATACGCGTCGGTAGTACCGCGCGGGTGATTTGCACCTATGAGGTTGGCGGCTACAACTGCGGCATAGCCGTCGAGCGCGGTTCGCAGCCACAGCGATGTAGCGCCGGTATTAAAGCTCGCCTCTCAACGCTACGCTTGCAAAGCGCTGCGATCAAAGCGCCGCTATCGTTGTTAACTCAGGCAAGCCAGCGCTTGCGGCGGCGATAAAACTTCATGTCGCGGAAGCTCTTGCGACCAGCGCCCGACATACCGAGATAAAACTCTTTCACATCTTCATTCGCGGCCAAACCGGCAGCTTCGCCTTCCATCACGACACGGCCGTTTTCAAGGATGTAGCCGAAGTCAGCGTAGCGCAGTGCCACCGTGGTGTTTTGTTCGGCGAGCAAGAAAGAGACCGTTTCACGCTTGTTTAGGTCGCGCACGATCTCGAAAATTTCTTCAACAATTTGTGGCGCTAAACCCATGGAGGGCTCATCGAGCAAAATCATCGAGGGCTTGGCCATCAGCGCACGGCCAATAGCGCACATCTGCTGTTCACCACCAGAGGTATAACCGGCTTGCGAGGTGCGACGCTGTTTCAGCCGCGGGAAGTAGTGATAGACCCGCTCAAGCTCTTCTTTTAGCTGACCGCGCCCGAGATTGCGCGTGTACGCACCAGTCAACAGGTTTTCTTCGATCGTCAAATGGCCAAAGCAGTGACGACCCTCCATCACTTGTGACAAACCGCGCTTGACCAAGGCATTCGGCGTGAGCTGATCGATGCGCTCACCGTTGAATTCAACGCTGCCTTTGGTCACATCACCGCGCTCACCGCGCAGCAGTGTCGAGATGGATTTCAGTGTGGTCGATTTACCGGCGCCGTTTGCTCCCATCAGCGCCACGACTTTGCCGCGTGGTACAGAGAGCGAGACGCCTTTTAGCACCAAGATGACATGGTCATAAATCACCTCGATGTTATTAACGGTGAGGATGGCAGGAGTCGTCATGTCATTCGTTGTTTTGTATTCAGTGACATCATCAGTTAAATCCCGGCCTGCGCCGGGATGACATTTCAAAGTCTGTCAACGCCATAAGTATCTTCACCACGCAGCCTGAAGATCACAATCTATAGCTTCAGATTCTCACTGGACCCCGGCTTGGGCTGGGGTCCAGCGTCTGGCGATTACTTCATGCAAGCCGGCGTAATGCCTTTTTCTTTTGCGTAAGCGGCTGAAGAGTCTTCCAGCAGCTTGCGCACCAGCGCCTTGTCACCGCTGATCCAGTTCTTGGAAACAGCAAACCATTTCTTGCCATCCCACTGCACCACTTTCACAGAGCCCGAGCCCTCGTGATCATTACAAGAGGTTTTGATCGGCGGGAAAACATCTTCAATGCCAAGCTCTTTTTGGCGTGCACGATCCACATTCAGATTCTCAAGGCCCCAGCGCATTTGCTCACCATTGACCGGCTTGCCCTTGCCATACTTGGCTTGGGCATTACGCATGGCTTCGACCATCAGCACGCTCGCGACCAGACCGCGCACGTACATGATGTTGCCTACGCGATCGAGTTCTTTCAGGCTACCTTTGCCGTTCTTGTAGAGCTTGGTCTGGATTTCTTCGAGCAAGGGAAAATCGCCTGGCGTCGTGAAGCTCATGGTCTGGAAGCCTTTCGCCGCATCGCCAGCGGGTTCGGTATCTTCCTCCGAGCCAGCCCACCACACGCCGATCATCTTCTCGCGCGGGAAGCCATTACGCTGCGCAGTTTTTAGGCCCACTGCGCTCATCACGCCGAAGGTCCACATGATCACGTAGTCAGGATTGGCTTGACGAATCTGCAGCCATTGCGACTGCTGCTCATTGCCCGGCGGCGTGATTGGGATCTTTACCAATTCGAAACCCCATTTGGCGGCTTCGGCTTCGAGTACCGGCAGCGGCTCTTTGCCATAGGCAGAGTCGTGGTACAGGTGAACGATCTTCTTGCCTTTGAGCTTGTCCATGCCACCCGACTTCTCACCGAGGTACACCACCATGGATGCGGCTTGATTCCAGTAATTCGTGACCAGCGGGAAAACCCATGGGAATACTTTGCCGTTCGCAGCATCGGAGCGCCCATAGCCGAGAGTCGTCATCGGGATCTTGTCTTTGCTGACCCGATCCAATATTCCGTAAGCAATACCCGTTGATAGTGGCTCAACGACGGCGGCCTTTCCCTTCAAGCGCTCATAGCATTCGACGCCACGCGACGGGTTGTACTCTGTCTCGCATTCTTCCCACACCAGTTTTACGCCGTTGATACCGCCGCTTGAGTTCACCAGCGTCATGTAGTCGATCATGGCGCCGTAAAACGAAGTGCCGTTCGAGCCATACGGCCCGACGCGATATGAGAGCAGCGGTACGTATTGCTCCTGCGCCCATGCAAAAGTGCTGGCGCTGAGCAGCGCAGCGCTCAGCAACAAGGATTTAATCAACCTCATGTCGTCCTCCTAGTTGAACGGAAAAACTATTAATGTGGGAAAGGCCACAGGCGAAGTTTCTCTTTGCCGATTTGCCATAGCCGCGCCAGACCGTGTGGCTCAACGATCAAGAAGAAAATAATCAGCGCACCGAACATCATCAGTTCAACGTTCGAGGCAACGGCCGTCGAAATCTGGAGAAAATGCGCAAGCTGGTTCAGCACGATAGGTAGCAGTACGATGAAGCCAGCACCGAGAAACGAGCCAAGTATCGAGCCCAGTCCACCAATAATCACCATGAACAGAATTCGGAATGACAGATCCAGACTGTAGGCTTCGGGTTCTACCGTGCCGAGGTAAGCATACGCATAGAGTGCGCCTGCAACACCACAGAAAAATGAGCTGACGGCGAACGCGAGTAGTTTGGTGTGTAGCTGACGAATGCCGATGACTTCTGCCGCAACATCCATGTCACGGATCGCCATCCAGCAGCGTCCCACATTTGAGCGCACCATGTTTTTCGCGGCCAAGGCCAGCACGCTGACGACACCGAGTACCAGCAGATACTTTGAGGATGGAGTATCGAAGTGATAGCCGAGTATCTCGATCTGCTGTGCAGTGATCACGCCGGAAGACGAGTAATTAGTGAACCAGCGAATCTTGGTCAGCGCCCAAACCACAAAGAACTGCGTTGCCAGTGTCGAGGCTGCCAGATAAAAACCACGCACGCGCAGGGACGGTAAGCCGAATACGATGCCTACCATCGCAGCGCATAGCCCACCTAGAATAAACGCCACCAAAATCGGCATGCCCGGCACGCGTAGCACGAAGTTGTAGGCGCTGAATGCGCCCACAGCCATGAATGCTGCAGAGCCAAGTGAGACCTGCCCGGCGTAGCCCATCAGAATGTTTTGTCCGAGTGCGGCCAGTGAAAAAATCAGGAAGGGCACCAGAATCGCAGACAGCAGGTAGGGCGTTGCGAATTGTGGCACCAGTACAAAAGCAATCGCCAGCAACAGCATGATGCCGACTCTGTCCTGACGAATCGGGAAGATCTGGCCGTCGGCGGCGTAGCTGCTCTTAAATTGTCCGGCTTCTCTGTACAGCATAGGTTTTCCGTTTTTTCCTTACACGCGGCGAATAATTTTTTCGCCAAACAATCCCTCGGGTCGCACCAGCAAGAACAACAGCGCGAGCACATACGGGAACCAGCCCTCGATGCCACCACCGACAAACGGCCCGATGTACACCTCGGCCAATTTCTCTGACGCGCCGATGATCAAGCCGCCGATGATCGCGCCAGGTATTGATGTAAACCCACCGAGAATTAGTACGGGTAAGGCTTTGAGCGCAACAAAGGTGAGAGAAAACTGCACACCATTACGCGCACCCCATAACATGCCTGCCACCAGCGCAACAAAGCCGGCGACGCCCCAGACGATGCCCCAGATTTGTTGCAGCGGGATACCGACCGCGAGCGCTGCTTGATGATCATCGGCCACCGCACGCAGTGCCCGCCCCACCGAGGTGCGTGAGAAGAACAGCGCCAATGCGGTGACCAGCAGCGCGCAAATGGCGGCCGAGGTCACATCAAATTTCGAGACCAGGATATTGAAGTTGTTCATCAAGCTCTCGATCGGCACATCTTCAATGCCCAGATCCAGCCGCTTCACCTCGGCGCCCCACAGCAGTTGCGCCAGACCCTCAATGAAGAATGACAGGCCAATCGTCGCCATGAACAAGGAGATTTCCGATTGATTGACCAGTGGCCGCAGGACGGCACGTTCGATCGCCAGCGCCAGCACCCACATCACTGCCATGGTTGCGATGATGGCGACCCACAGCGGCCAACCGAATTCGGTCAGCGAGACACAGGTTAGTGCAGCGAAAAACAGCATCGAGCCCTGGGCGAAATTAAATACGCCTGAGGCCTTGTAGATCAGCACATAGCCGAGTGCGACCAACGCATACATGACGCCAGATAGCAGGCCGCCGATCAAGACTTCGAAGAAGAAGTTAATGTTCAATGCGCGACTCCCAGATAGGCGTTGATCACGTCTTGATTGCTTCTCACCTCATCCGGTGTGCCGTCGCCGATTTTCTTGCCGTAGTCGAGCACCACCACGCGATCCGAAATATCCATCACCACACCCATGTCATGCTCGATCAGCACGATGGTGGTGCCGAATTGTTCATTGACGTCCAGGATGAAGCGGCACATATCCTGCTTCTCTTCGACGTTCATACCGGCCATGGGCTCGTCGAGCAGCAGGATTTGCGGCTCAGCTGCCAGCGCGCGGCCAAGCTCAACTCTTATTTGTAAGCCATACGGCAAGCGCCCGACCGGGGTCTTGCGAATATGCTGAATCTCGAGGAAGTCAATGACTTGTTCTACTTTGACCCGGTGCTCAATCTCTTCGCGTTGCGCCGGCCCTAGGTAAAGCGCTTGCAGCAGAAAGTTCGAGCGCATTTTCAGATTGCGGCCGGTCATGATGTTGTCCAGCACCGACATGCCTCGAAACAGCGCAATATTCTGGAAGGTGCGCGCGATACCGCTTTTCGCAGCAGCGTAGGTGTTCATGTCGCGCCGATGCTCACCACGATAAATAATCTCGCCTTGCTGTGGACGATAAACTCCATTAATCACATTCAACATCGAGCTTTTGCCCGCGCCATTCGGGCCGATGATGGCGCGAATCTCATGTTCGCGCACATCAAAAGAAATATCGGTCAGTGCTTTCACGCCACCGAACGACAGCGAGATATTGTGCAGGTCGAGGATGACCTCGCCGATTTTGCGGCTGCTATGTTCGCTTTGCATCATGCCGCCTGACGCGCGCCTGCGCTACTAAAAGTTTTTACGTCGCGAATCTCGAGATCGGCGGAGATCATGCCTTGTCGGCCGTCTTCAAACTTCACTTGGGTCTCGATGTACTGACGCTGCTTGCCGTCATATAGCGCGTCGATCAGCACTGCGTATTTCTGCGCGATGAAACCACGACGCACTTTACGCGTGCGGGTCAGCTCGTCATCATCTGGGTCGAGTTCTTTATGCAGGATGAGGAAGCGATGTACTTGCGAGTTTGAGAGCAGGGCGTCGTGCGCCAGATCAGCGTTAACTTTCTCGACGCACTCAGCGATCAGCGCATACACCGCTTGCTGGCCGGCCAAATCGGCGTAGCCGCTATACGCCAGGTTTCGCCGTTCGGCCCAGTTGCCGACCGCTTCCATGTCAATATTGATAAACACATTGCAGCTGGCGCGGCCATCGCCGAAGGCCACGGCCTCTTTGACGAAGGGGAAGAACTTCAGCTTGTTCTCGATGTATTTGGGCGCAAACATGGTGCCATCCGCCATGCGGCCGACATCTTTCGCACGATCGATGATTTTCAGGTGGCCATCGCTATCAAAGAAGCCGGCATCACCTGTATGAAAGTAGCCCTCAGCGTCAATCGCTTCGGCGGTATCTTCAGGGCGCTGGTAGTACTCGATCATGAGTCCGGGCGAGCGCACCAGCACTTCACCACTGTCAGCGATTTTCACTTCCACGCCTTGCATAGGCTTGCCGACCGTATCGAGCTTGACGTCGCCCGAGCGTTGCATACACACCGTGACACAGGTCTCGGTCATGCCGTACAACTGCTTGAGATTGATGCCGATGGAGCGATAAAAATCAAACAGATCGGGTCCGATCGCTTCGCCACCGGTATACGCCACGCGTATGCGCGACATGCCTAGTACATTTTTTAGTGGGCCATACACCAATAGCTCGCCCACCGCGTACAGCAATCGATCGGTGAGCGATACTTCGCCTTTGCCATCAAGTAGCTTCAAGCCCGCGCGCCGCGCTACCGTCATGAAGTAATGAAACATCGAGCGCTTGATCGCGCTGGCATCCTCAATTCGAATCATCACCTGCGTTAGCGTGTTCTCATACACCCGCGGTGGTCCGAAATAATAGGTCGGGCCAATTTCACGCAAGTCGGTGCCAACAGTGGAAGGTGATTCCGGGCAGTTGAGGCAGAAGCCAACAATATTCGACAGCGCGTAGGAATAGAGAAAATCACCCACCCAAGCCAGCGGCAAGTAGCAAAGAATTTCGTCGTCGGCCGACAGCTGATCGAATGCCGCTAGTGTTTTGCCAGTAGCTATTAGTGCACGATGAGAGTGGCAAACCCCTTTGGGACGACCGGTAGTGCCCGAGGTGTACAGCATGACGGCCACATCGTCGGCGCGACCGGCATCGACTTCTTTTTGAAAGAAATCCGGATGATCGCGGTGATGCGCAGCGCCCAGCGCTTGAACGCCCTCGAAAGCATGCAAGCCGGGTTGTGTGTAGTTGCGCAGACCGCGCGGATCGTCATAGATGATGTGTGAGAGCCCCGGCACGGTGGCGCGTGACTCCAGCAACTTATCGACCTGCTCCTGATCTTCGACCACGGCGAAATCGATGCCGGCGTTTTCGAGGACATAGGCCATGTCGGCCGCAGGCGCATCTTGGTACAGCGGTACCGCAATACCGCCGAGCGACTGCGCGGCCGCCATCGCCATGTAGAGGCGTGGTCGGTTGTCGCCGATGATGGCGAGATTCATGCCGCGGCCGAAGCCGAGTTCGGCCAAGCCGCAGGCAAACTTCCTGATTTCATCCGCGGCCTCTGCCCAGGAGATCGTCTGCCAGATACCGAGATCTTTCTCCCGGAAGGCAGGACGATGCGGGCGCGTGACAGCGTGTTGCAACATGAGTCGGGGAAAGGTTTCCCCCGACCGCTCGTTTGTCTCCACCATGGCGATTTGTTGGGCTTTCGCCTGCTACCCATTGGGCGCTGGCGTAATTATTTATTAGAAAGATACGGCTGAATATTGCCTGAGTTTAACGCGGGATCAAAGCCGAGGCGTCAATTTCTAAGCGGCGCGGTCCGAACTATTCGCGCAGATTTTTTCCGCGTCGCAACAGTCCTCCGTTTTGATGGCGATGGGCCTGTGTCGAAGCGTTTCATTTAGCAATCTCAAGCCAAGCTCAGATCAGCGTCTGATCGAGGCAACCACGGCATCACCCAAGCGGTCCTTCTTCCTAGAATCGGCCCGTCCCACAAGGACAGGGTCGGCAAATCGACCTTCGATTGTTCACCTCTACTGGAACAGGAACCATTATGCAGAGATCAGTGATTGCGCTAGGACTTGCAGCATTTTTGGTGGCGCCGGCGTTGGTGCAGGCGCAGAGTGCGCCGCCCAGCAGTTATATCAAGCTAAGCACAGGTCAGTCGAGCGCCAGCATCGACTTTTGGGGTAAGGACACCGATACCGCCAGCGGCCTGGCCGTTGGCGCGCAAGTCAGCAACAACATCGATGCCGAGCTTGGCTACATCCACTTTGGCAAGGCCAAGTACACCGACGTTGGTGTCGTCGGCAACAGCTTGACCGCGCGGTCGGAAGCAGCCTATCTCGCTGCGGTGGGCCGGTACTCCTTGCTCGAGGCGCTCTCACTCTATGGCAAGCTGGGTGTCGCATACAACTGGAGTAACCGCCGTGGCGTAAGGGGTGGCACTGCTTTCGACACCGATGATGATCGCTTTGGTCCCTTGATCGGGCTTGGCCTTAGTTGGCGCTTCACGCCGAATTGGGCCGCTGATGTCGATTACAC
>JAIXQV010000017.1 GCA_027485535.1 Oxalobacteraceae bacterium
ATGCGCTCACGACGTGGTGCGTCTGCATCTAGCTGGCGCATGCCCTGCGCTAATGCTTCTACGTTGGGCGCAACGATGAAGCCATTCATGTCGTGCTCGACCAGTTCGGTCACACCGCCGGCATCTGCCGCTGTGAGTACGGGTTTGCGCGCAGCCATGGCCTCAACCGTAATCAGACCGTAGTCTTCTTGGTCGGGCACGAACACGACCCATGCCGAGCGCGCGTACTCTTGCGCGAGCGCCGCGTCGGTCAGGCGACCAAGAAACTGTATCGCGGGATTACCGCCGGCGAGTTGTTGCAAGCGCGCGCGCTCGGGCCCATCACCGGCAATACGTAGTGGGCGCTGTATGCCCGCCTGCAACCAGGCTTTGACAATCATGTCGATGCGCTTGGGAGCATCGAGCCGACTGGCGCTGAAGATGGCGGCCGATTGACTTGACTCGCTCAGGGTCTGGACGATGCTGGCGGCGGCCACATCCAGGCTGCTGGGGTGATGCATGACCTCGACGTTCACGCCTTCGGGAAAATACCCGGCACGCTGCGCGACGGTGCGTGAGATGGCGGTATAGCGCTTGATACGTGAGGGCTGTAGCGCAATACGATCGAGCAGATGAATGAATGCGCGCGACAAGGGGCCAGGAAACGCCACTAGCGCGGGATCTGCGTGCTTCACCACATCGAGCAATTGCGTGGCTACCTGCGCAATATCGAGCGTGCTGAAGCGGGAATCTGTGTTGTGGTGTGGCGGTTGGTCGGGCTCGATCAGTAGCGGCCACAATTCGCGTGGTACGCCCGCCTTTTTTAATTCGGCTTGGTTGATCTGTGTGGATAAATGCGCTGGGTAGGTATCGTACAAGCCACGTAATTTGTGCTGTACATACACCGTATGGTTCGGGTGGCGCACCGCCCATGCGGGGTATTTGGTGCTGATCAGCAAATCAAAATGGTTAAGATCTAACTGCGCGAAGCGGCGGTAGCTGCTGATGACCTCGATTAGATTCCGCTCGGGGCTGGGCAGCTTGATTAGCTCACACTCGATGCCCGCGCGCTGGTTGAATGCGGCGAGCATGCCGGCCCACAGGTTCTCTGCACCGCCGATGACGAACGGTACCGGGCTGGGCGCGATGATGCCGATCTTCATGCGGCGCTGGCGGTGAGTTGCTCGACAACTGACTGCCAGTTCAAAGAGGCCGACTCATAATCGGCGCGCGCAGTGCGGCCCGCTGCAGCTGCCGCTGCAGCATTGGCATCCAACCAATCAAAGCGCTCGGCAAGCGCTTGCGCGGTGGGTGGCTCTACCCAGCCGTTGACTTGGTGATGAATAAACTCGAGCGGCCCGCCACCATCGCTGCAGACCACCACCGCTTTGGAGGACAGCATGGCTTCGAGTGTGATGTAGCCGTAGTCTTCATCTTGCGCGGGAAACACCACCGCTAAGCTGTGCGCGTAGAGGGCACGTTTTTCGGTTTCGCTGACGTGCCCTAAAAAACGAACGCGGTCATTCAGGCCGAGTGTTTCCGCTTGCACACGCAAGGCCTCCCGCTGGCCACCATCACCACTAAATACGATAGGTAGTGAGGATCGCATTAATGCAGCGGCTTCTAACACCAATGACTGCCGCTTCAAGGTCTCGAGGCGGCTGGGCACGTAGAGGTAGCGCTCTGGCTCTGCACAGTAAAAGCGCTCTGCATCGGCTGGCGGGTGGTACAGCACTGTCGAATCAAGCCCGTTGTATTGCTGCAAGCGCTGCGCTACTCGGCGCGAGTTAGCAAAGCGCGGGCGCTTTGGTCCGAGGTGGGTGTTGTCGAATTCGGTGATCGCGGTTTTTAGCTGCAGCAGGGTGTCATCGGCGTTTTCTGGATTAAACAAATCGTAGACGGCACGATGCTGATGCATCACCCACGTCACGTGATCGGGGTGGCGTATGCCCCAGGTCGGAAACTGTAGGCTGATGAGTCGGTCTATCTCTATGCCGTTGGGCCGGGTGAGATCCAGCTCGGCGGCACGACGCATGGATTGCATGAGGTCAGATGCCGGGCCAAAAGTGAACGGTAGCTGCAGCAGCTCGACCTGATGACCGTGTTCGCGCAGTGCGCGTACCAGCCCGTGCATGTGGTAATCCGCACCACCATGCAGGAAAGGCGTTAGGTTGGCAGTAACGAGTAATCTCACGCGGGCCTCGACATCGCTACTGAGGCCGGCTTGCAGGCCAGCAGCGCAAAATCTTGCGGGCCACAGAAATGGCCGTTGACGCGCTGCGTTAGGGCGTCATCACCAGGAACTTTCGCGCTACTTGGGTAAGGACTTGAACGAATAATCTGTAACTCGGCAAAGCCGTGATACTGCGCAAGAAACTCCAGCGCAGTGGGTGTGACCGGATTGCGATGCGTAAAGTCGTGATAGAAGGTGTGGCTACCGACCAGCACGTTCTCTGGGTTGGGGGTCTCGAACAAGATGAAGCCATTGGGCTGCAGTACGCGACGACACTCGCGCACCAACGCAAAAAGTACCTCGAAGGGCAAGTGCTCGATGATATGAAAGCCGCTGACCGCCGCCAAGCTTTCATCAGGCAGACTGCGCAACACCGTCAGTGCATCGCCCTGCACGACGTCATGCCCACGCTCACGACACAGTGCAACCATGACCGGATTGGTGTCAACACCACGGGCGGTGATGCCGAGCCCTTTGAGATGATCGAGCAACTCACCACGGCCACAACCGATATCTAGTAGCGGCGCGCGTCCGGGCTGATGCAGCGTTTCGAACACGCCGACATAAACCGCGAGCTTGTCGATGAAGGCTTGATGACTGCCACGGTTGGCGTCTTCAAAGGCGACATAGTAGGCATCGAGATCAGCGTTTTCTACCGGTGCGCTGTGCTCGCTTAATGCGTTGTGCTGAGTGGTGATGCTGCTCTGCGTCTGCAACGTGTGCGATGTTGCGTGACGGGCGTAGTGCAGCTCGCTACGGAGCTGCTGCACATGGGTCGTTAAGTTGTGCACGGCATCGCGCAAGATGTGTACTTCTCGCTCTAGCACGGCAGTTCGGCCGGCATGCGCCTCGAGCGGTGCCCGCCAGCTTTCGACAAAGCGCAGCACGGCCAAATCTGCACCGGTGCGGGTGCGAGCTTCTTCGACGTCATCAAACTCTTCTCCGGCGAAGAAGTTGTCTGCAATCCTTGCCACGCGGCGCGCGAGCGGGCGCAGACCTATGGTTCTCAAGCCTCGCTCGAGCAGCCAGGCGATGAATGCAACTGGCAAGCCGTCGAGTCGGATCGC
>JAIXQV010000163.1 GCA_027485535.1 Oxalobacteraceae bacterium
ATCAGTTGCTTCAAAATTGCGGTAAGGACCAACGGGCTTAGGTATAAGCCGCTTGATGGATGGACTGTTTTCCCTCATCAGCCCGATTTATCGGCCCGTCTTTGATTCGCAAACTCTGCATACCACTGCAGCGAACCCGGATTACTCATTGCATCCGGATTAGCGATCTTATCGATCTCTGAACCGAGCAAGAGTTTCTTGATGGGTAGCTCCATTTTTTTGCCGGTCAGTGTGCGTGGTATTTCTGGCGCAGCGAACACTTCATTCGGTACATGACGCGCTGAGAGTCGCGTGCGTATCTGGTCGCACAGATGCTGCTTCAGCGCGTCATCGAGCGAATGGCCTTCGCGCAATACTACAAACAGCGGCATGTAAGACTCGCGCCCGAGGTATTCAAGGTCAACCACCATGCTGTCGAGGACCTCGGGTAATTCCTCGACTACGCGATAAATCTCGGCAGTCCCCATTCGAACACCATAACGATTAATGGTCGCGTCCGAGCGCCCATAGATCACTGCGCCACCGCGTGGCGTGATCTTTATCCAGTCGCCATGTCGCCACAGGCCGGGGTAATGATCGAAGTAGCTGTCCAGATAGCGCTGATTACCTGGGTCATTCCAGAAAAACAGCGGCATGCTCGGCATTGGTTTGGTAATGACCAGCTCGCCCACTTCATCCATCATCGGCTCGCCTCGCTCGTCGAGTGCATGCACCGCCACCCCCAACGAGCGACACTGCATCTCACCTGCATAGACCGGCAGCAGTGGCGATGAGGCGACAAACGGAGCTGCGACATCCGTGCCGCCGCTAATGGATGCCAACAGCACATCGGGATGTACCTGCTGATAAATCCAATGAAACGCCTCATCGGATAACGGTGAGCCCGTCGAACCAACGCTACGCAATGAAGAGAGATCAGCGATCTTGCGTGGCTCGATGCCTGCTTTCATGCAGTTCGCAAAGAAAGCCGCGCCGACACCAAAGAAAGTCAGCCTCATAGCTTCCGCAAACTTCCAAAGCCTCGATAAATCGGGGTGGCCAGGATTTCCATCGTAGATGCAGATCGTCGCGCCCACTAGCAGGCCGCTGATCTGGGCATTCCACATCACCCAGCCGGTGGTACTGAACCACAGAAAACGATCATCCTCACCAAGATCCAGCGACAGTGCATTCCCCTTCAGACATTCCACTAATGAACCACCATGGCCATGCACGATGGGCTTTGGCATGCCGGTCGTGCCGGACGAGTAGAGTATCCAGAGCGGATGATCCGCCGGCAGTTGTTCAAAACGAATCGGATTTGCTTGTGCTGCGGGGTGCGTAAATAAATCTTGCCAGCGCAGTGCACCGGGTAGTGCGGCGCTGATATCCAGCGAGGTATCGAGATAGGGCAGAAGGACCGTGTGCTGCAGCGTGGGGAGTTCTTCGCGCATCTGCCGCACGACTTCTAGTCGGTTGAATGCCTTGCCGCCATAACGATAGCCATCCACAGCAATCAGCAGCTTGGGATCAATTTGCCGAAACCGATCCAGCACGCTCGAGGCGCCCATATCAGGCGAGCACGACGACCAGATCGCACCGATACTGGCGCACGCATAAAAAGCGATCGCTGCTTCGGGTGTGTTCGGCAAGTACGCCACCACTCGGTCGCCAGGTCCGACGCCGAGCGCGCGCAAGGTGTTCGCGACCGCCGTCACTTGCTCTCGCACTTCACCCCATGACAGCGTGACTCGGTCACGCGTTTCTGACTCGGCGACGATGGCATCTTTGTTGGCGGTCGCAGCGTCGGTATTGAAGCGGAACAGCTGCTCTGCAAAATTCAGTCGCGCACCTTCAAACCATATAGCGCCAGGCATCTGATGGCTGGATACGACCTGCTGGTACGGCACCGAACACTGAATATCAAAATACGCCCAGATCGACGCCCAGAATTCTTCAATATGATCAACCGACCATTGCCACAAAGCCTGATAGTCCGAGAAGTGCTGATCTCTTGAGGCCAGCCATTGCAGGTATTGATTGACACGACTGCGGGCTAGGCGCGCAGTACTCGGACTCCACAGGCATTGGGGTTGTTCAGACATGCAGGACTTTCGGCAGTTTTTTTATATTCGGATCATGCGGCAACCCCGTCGGAAACTTTGCCCGGTTTGCGAATGACTGAATACCAGAAAATCATCGGTTCGTAATACCTTCGCGCTGTTTCTTATACTGATCGTAATCCGGCAATTGCTTCATCGTCGCGCCCTCGGCGCCAACGGGCGACTGCGCTTTCTGGTTGGCGCGTATACCTTCATACACACCTCGTTCAGTCACCACACCGCATGACGCGAGTAAAGGTAGGGCAGATATTGTGAGCAGCAGTCGCTTGATCATTTCTCCACGGTCCTTATCAAAGCGCCGCAAGTACATCGGGGCCTTTGGGTACGATGCCGGTAGGATTGATGTGCCGATGAGAAAAGAAATAATGGAATCGGATCTGTTCCATGTCGACGGTTTCAGCGATGCCCGGAAGGCGATAGATGCTAGCCATGTAACGGTGCATGGCTGGGTATTGCGCAATCAGCTTGCGATTGCATTTGAAGTGGGTGTGGTACACCGCATCGAAACGAATCAGCGTAGGGAACAGTCGCACATCTGCTTCAGTAAGCGCTTCACCGCAAAGAAATTGTTGGTCTTGCAGGATATGCTCAACGCGGTCAAGCCCGTCAAATAATTCATTCACGGCTGCTTCGTGCGCTTGCTGGGTTTGTGCGAAGCCGCTGCGGTAGACGCCGTTGTTAATGCTTGGGTAAATCCAGGCGTTTAATGCATCGATTTGGCTGCGAAGGTTTTCTGGATAAAGGTCGATTTCCGGGTGCCGCGCGAAAGTATCGAATTCCGTGTTTAACATTCGGATGATCTCGGACGACTCGTTATTCACGATGGTGCCAAGCTTCTTGTCGAACAATACCGGCACCGTGATGACGCCTGCATAGTCGGGAGATACCGCTCGATAAATCTGTTGTAGAAAACTGTGCGCACCGAATCGGTCACCCGTAGCGCCGTCGAAGTCGGTATCAAACGACCATCCCTTGTCGGTAAGGTAGGGGTGCACAACATCTACACTAATCAGATCTTCCAAGCCCTTGAGTGCACGTACCATGAGTGTTCGATGTGCCCAAGGACAAGCGAGTGACACATACAGGTGATAGCGATCGGGGTCGGCAGCGTGCAGCTGGCTGGAATCTTTCGAGACCGCGCCGCGGAAGCTGGTTGACGCGCGCACAAACGCGCCATCAGAGGAGATTTCATTCAGCCAAGTGTTGCCGGTAGTTTGTACGGTTTGAGTCATCGTTTCAGGTCCTTGGCCGGCAACTTCTGGTCAATCGAGTATTGACGCGAACTTACCAGATTGTCGTTGGTGGGTTGGTATTTTGTACGGTTGCCATCATAGCCTACGCTCGACACGACAAATAGTTATGCCCGCTGCGATGAAACGCGGGAGTATCGGCACCGTCACTTCCAAAGCGCTGAATTAAAATTACGTCTTCATTCATTGCCGTGCCAGTCAATACGGCTTATTCATTCCTAGCTAGCCAATGCAGCTTTACACGAAGCAGTTTAATAATAAGTGGGGCCACCTTGACTAAATCACGCGACACCACCGGTGGTTTGCGCTGGCACTTACGCGCCCTGTGGCGGCGGGGGCAGTGGCGCGACACTACGCGGCAAATCGCTGAGTGGCTTGATACTACCCAACCGGCATCGCGTCATCTGCTACTGATCGGTGGCAGCGCCGGCTGGATGATGTCGGGCCGCTGGCTGCAGCGCTTCTCGCGTATTGATCTGATTGATCTCGATCCTTATGCCCATCGCTTATTCCGTTGGAACCATGGTCGTGCTTTGCGCGAATCCGGCACTGAATTGCACTACGCTGCGTTCGACGCGCTGGATAATTTGGATGCGCTTCTAAAAAAGTACCCCGATGCGACAATATTCTTCGACAATGTTTTGGGTCAGCATCTGTTCCGTATATGGCAGATTGATCGCGCTGAAGCCGATTTGGCGCGCATCGCTAAACAGCTCAAGGGTCGCGACTGGGGCAGTGTGCATGACTTGTTCTCGGGCCCGACCGACCCGCTGACGTTACCTGCCTTGCCGATTACGCAATTCGACGCCGCGCGCGATGCGGACGGTTTGCTGGCAGACGGTTTACGCGGCACGCCACTGCATCTTCGGCTGCTGGCGCAAGTGGGTGGCCAGCCGGAGTGGGTGGATCATCTGACGTCGGAGCTGTTCCCAGTCGGGACCCGCAGCCGCCTGATCGCTTGGCCCTTTGTGCCAGACTATGCACACTGGCTGCAGGCGGGCTGGGTGGCGGGCGGCACGCATAAACGCTGAGCACCTGTCCGGACGGTCGAATCTGTGTGAGTCTGGCGAGTGGGCCGATTAACGGCTCAGGTTTTGCGATTAAGTGTCGATTTCCGAATATCGCTAGAATCCCGCCCATCACGCGTCATGGATGGAGAAATGAATTCATGAAACACCACGCCTTGCCCCTGTTGATTGCTGCTTCGCTAGCCGCACCCGCACTAGCCAAGGACCCACCGCCAGCGGCTCCGCCACGTCCGCCGTCGCCCGGCGCCAATCATTCACCGCGCGCGCCGCTCTGGAGCTATGACGGTGACACTGGCCCCACAAAATGGAGCGAGATCGACCCGAAGTTCCGGCTCTGCCAATCCGGCAAGCGGCAGTCCCCGATCGATATCGAGACCCAGACTGTGGAGCGCGGTGGGCTCAAGCCCATCATGTTCAACTATGCCGCAGGTCCGCTCACGCTGGTGAATGGGAATAACACGATTCAGGTGAATTTCACGACCAGTGGTGGCGCGCGTTTGGACGGCCTGGAGTACAAGCTGGTGCAGATGGTGTTCCACGCACCAAGCGAAGAAAAAATCGACGGTCTAGCCACACCGATTTCCGCACAACTGATTCATCGTGCGGGGGACACGCGTACCGCAGTGGTAGCGATTCGCTTCAAGCTGGGTAAAGAGAACAAAGCCCTGAAACCGATTTTCGAGCGGCTGCCGAAGACCGATGCGTTTAACGAGACTATCGAGAGCTTTAATCCAGCAGATATCTTGCCCGCTAATCCTGCGTACTTTACCTATATGGGTTCACTCACCACGCCGCCTTGCACCGAGGACGTGAAGTGGTTTGTGATGCGCCAGACGGTGGATATTTCTTTCCGTCAGTTGGCCGCGTTCAAGGAGCGCTACAAGTCGAACTCACGGCCTTCGCAGCCGGTGAATGGGCGCCGGGTGCAGGAGTATGTGGAAGAGCAGTAGGGGCGTTAGAGTTTTTCTAGCGACTGATGCAGTCGTAGCAGCTTCTCTTTAAGTACTGGGTCAGCGTCGACCATCGGCGCGATGCTGGGCACCACACGACGTGCAGCATCCGAGGCATCAGGTTTGGGTTGTGCGACGGGCTTCGCTGTCGGCATCAGCCAAGCGGCTGTTAGCAGCAGCGTGACGCACAGCCAGAGTATCCATACCGTGCTGGCCGACATACTGCCAAGTTGCATCAGCTCCGGCAGCTCGCGCAGCCATCCCGCCCAATCTAGCCGCAGCCACCAAAGCACGTTCTCCTGGGTCTTGCAGGTCCAGGCAAAGGCCGACACAAACAGCGCCCAATTGAGCGCGAGCAGGGCAGCGGGCAAGCGGATACGCAGACTCATCAGGTTCAGGACTTCAGCGCCACGGTGAGTTTCTCGCTGAGCTCTTCAGCGATTTGCATGCGCAGCTTGGAGGTTTCATGAATCTCTTGCTCGCTGCGGTAGGCGTTACCCACCAGTTCGGCTGCCAGGCTGCGCACGCCTTCAATCTCTGTCTCGAGGGTAGCGATGCGCTCTTGCAGCGTTTTTCTTTCTTGCAGCTTGCCGCTGATCAGGCGGATGGCGGCGTTGACCTGGGTCCAGGCCTGTAACCGGGGATCACTGATTTTGAGGCTCTCAAACACCTCTTGCATGGATTCGCCGATATCGACCAGCGTGTCGGAGGGAATGGCTTCCAAGGCGGACTGATCAGCGCTGTCGGCGCTAGTGTCGGGCACTTCGCGTATCCGCTCATTAATGGAGATAACCTGCCCGGAGGCCTCGCTCCAGCCGGATTGAGGTTCAAAACGCATCATCGCGGGTTTTTCCGAGCGCTTCGCCATGTGTAAGTACCCTTATTAGAAAACCGATAATGAAAAAAAGTTTGGTATTGGTAACAACCTCACCTATACTCAGCGTTATATTATGGCAAATCTTCCCCTTTAGCAACTTTCCTGGGAAGCGAAGTCAAAATAATCAACGGCTTGCGACAAAAACGAAGGAAAACTATGAGCAAGGCACTTAGGATCCTAATTACCAGCCAAAAGGGGGGCGTTGGTAAAAGTACGGTATCCGCCAATTTAGCCGCGTATTTTTCTTATATATCTGGCAAGAAGACCGCGTTAATCGACTTTGATCACCAGGCTACAGCCGGTAAATGGGTCAAAAAAGCTTACCCAATCGGTATTGATTGCCATACCGTGGATTTACCAAATGCTAAAGGCTCGGGTATTGCGCTATTAAAGGCCAAAGAAGCGCTGCGTAAATCGCATGAAACGCGCGAAGTGGTCATTACCGACCTGACCTGGACCGATGTTCTACCGCCAGACTTCTTGTTTGAGTTTGATTTGGTGCTGGTGCCAAGTTCTTTATCGCGCGTTGAGCTCGATAGCACGCTCGAGTTTGTGAATCGTTTCTCGTTTGTATTCAACTCGCGTCTGAAGAAGCCGCCGAAGTTGGTGATCGTGCCTAGCCGTGTCGATAATCTGCAGACCTATGAGAGCATTTTCTCGAAGTCATTCAATGCAGGTTTCTTCCTGTCGCCACCGGTGATGTACAGCGCAAGTGCGCATGAATTCTTCGGTACTGAATTCTTCGTCATGACATCGAAGAAAGAAGTTCGCGAAAACTTCCTCGAATTTGGTCGTTCAATTGAACAACTGGGTGAGAGTGAGTCCGATCTGCGGGCTACCATCAAGCAAGCGCCACTGACACAAAAAGTGAGTGGTTCGATTCTGGATCGCTTCCGTGCAGTGCGTAACTCGGATACAGACGCGGGTGCGCGTCTGGCGGCGAATGACAGCAAACGAGTGATCGCCCCACGTGGCAAGTCGGTGATTCCGTCGTTCTTGATTATGGGTCGCGACTGATTGCTGAGGTTTTTTAGCGCAGCAGGATCAATGTAGCGCAGTCGATTTGATAAAGCCCGCCAATTGGCGGGCTTTGTTTTTTCGAGGACGCCTATTCTTCAACGTGATGTATGTCGAATAGTGGCTTTGTGTTCGCGAGGCTTATTTTTTATCTGCGTCTTTGGCGGCATTCTTCTCATCCGGCTTGGGTCGCGGTGGCGGAGTGCCGTACAGCAGTATCGAGACTTCTCGATTGGTCTCGGCGAACGACTCGAGCAAGCCGTCGATCATCGCTGCAATAGTGGCGGAGTCCGCACTTCCTAGCCATTGCTCGCGGTTGTTACGCATCACGATCAATTGCTCAGCCGTGCAATCCGGGGCTTTCTTTTTTAGCCAGGCGATAGCCTTGACGCGACGCGTTCTCTCGTCAGTGTTGTCCATGCAAATGGCTCTGAACTCAGCCACTGCGCAGCTGGGTGCTTTGAACGGCCCGGTCTTGACGGGCGGTGGTGGTGGTGGTTCTTCTTTGCCTTTCTTGCCGGGCTTGGGTGCCGGTGCAGGCTCGGCTTGTGCGGTTTGAGGTTTCGGGGGCTCGGCCTTGGCATCGGCTTTTGGGGCGGCTGCGTCCGGTGCTGCTG
>JAIXQV010000227.1 GCA_027485535.1 Oxalobacteraceae bacterium
ATCAGCGTTACACCGTCTTCAAAAATCCAGCTGATGCCTGCGAAGGCGCCGATCTGGTCACCACCGATGTCTGGACCAGCATGGGCTATGAACAAGAAAACGCAGCGCGCCTAAAAGCCTTTGACGGCTGGATCGTCGACGCTGACAAGATGAAGCGCGCCCACCAAGACGCGCTTTTCATGCACTGCCTGCCCGCGCATCGCGGCGAAGAAGTCGCGGCCGAAGTTATCGACGGCCCACAGTCGGTCGTATGGGACGAAGCAGAAAACCGGCTGCATGTACAGAAAGCCTTGCTCGAGTATCTCGTGCTGGGCGAAGTTTGAACCTCCCGTCAATCAGGAAAATCTAGCAATGAGCGACATCAAGAAAGTAGTCCTTGCCTACTCCGGCGGACTGGATACCTCCGTTATTCTGAAATGGCTGCAAGATCACTACCACTGCGAAATCGTGACCTTCACCGCCGATTTGGGCCAAGGCGAAGAGCTGGATCCCGCGCGCGCCAAGGCCATCAAATTCGGCATCAAGCCAAAGAACATCTACATCGATGATCTGCGCGAAGAATTCGTGCGCGACTTCGTGTATCCGATGTTCCGTGCCAACACCATCTACGAGGGCGAGTATCTGCTCGGCACCTCGATCGCGCGCCCGCTAATCGCAAAACGCCTGATCGACATCGCGCGCGAAACCGGCGCAGATGCTATCTCGCATGGCGCCACCGGCAAAGGAAATGATCAAGTACGTTTTGAGTTAGGCGCTTATGCCTTGATGCCGAACGTGAAGATCATCGCACCATGGCGTGAGTGGGATCTGCTCTCGCGCGAGAAGCTGTTGAAGTATGCGGAAGACGCTGGCATTGAGATCGACATGAAGCACAAGAGCGGCGGCGCGCCTTACTCGATGGATGCCAACCTGCTGCACATCAGCTACGAAGGCCGCCACCTGGAGAACCCGAGCGCCGAGGCTGAAGAATCTATGTGGCGCTGGACTGTCAGCCCGGAGGCTGCACCGGATGCGGCAGAGTATCTGGATATTGAATTCGCAAAGGGTGACATCGTCGCGCTGAATGGCAAGACCATGAGCCCGGCCGAGGTACTGACCGAGCTGAACCGAATCGGCGGCAAACATGGCATCGGGCGACTCGATCTCGTCGAGAACCGTTACGTCGGCATGAAGTCGCGTGGCTGCTATGAAACCCCGGGCGGCACCATCATGCTGCGTGCCCATCGTGCGATTGAGTCGATTACGCTGGATCGCGAAGTCGCGCATCTGAAAGACGATCTCATGCCGCGCTACGCCTCGCTGATCTACAACGGCTACTGGTGGGCGCCGGAACGAGTTGCGCTGCAGACGCTGATTGACCATACGCAGCAAACCGTGAATGGCTGGGTACGGTTGAAACTGTATAAAGGCAACGTAATCGTCGTGTCGCGTGATTCAAAAACTGACTCGCTATTCGATCAAACGATTGCAACCTTTGATGAAGATGGCGGTGCTTACGACCAAGCAGACGCAGGTGGTTTCATCAAGCTAAACGCACTGCGTATGCGTATTGCTGCGAATGCAAAAACAAAGCGCGCAAAATAAATCGAACCTAAAATAAGGAAGAAAATGAGCACCCAATTCGACAATGTCTCCGTCGTCAAGAAAGCGAATATCTTTTTTGATGGCAAGTGTGTTTCACACAATGTGCTGTTTGCCGATGGCACCCGAAAATCCGTGGGCGTGATTTTCCCTTCGTCACTGGTATTCAACACCGGCGCACCAGAAATTATGGAAATCAACGCCGGCAAGTGCCGCGTGCGGTTGAAAGGCGAAACTGAGTGGAAGACCTACGAAGGCGGCCAGAGCTTCAATGTGCCGGGTGATTCCAGCTTTGACATTGAGACGATTGAGACGCTGGATTACGTTTGTCACTTTGGTTGATGATATGGGCTAGCATGCCCTACAAAAAACCCCGCTGCAGCGGGGTTTTTTTATCGCAGATCTCTATACGAACCAGAAATCTAATCAGCCGATTTCTCGCAAGTTATCTGCTCGCATAGTCTAGCGGTGCTTTAGAACTGATCTTATCAATAGCTACTAGACAATCACCGGCTCAGGCTCCAGTATCACCCCGCACTTCGCATTCACATCGTCGCGAATCTTGTTTGCAAGATGAAGTAGGTCAGCACCGCTCGCCCCGCCAAGATTTACGAGCACCAGCGCTTGGTTTTCATGAACACCTGCGGCACCGATGGACTTACCCTTCCAGCCACACTGATCGATCAGCCAACCAGCGGCGAGTTTGTAACGACCATCCGCCTGTGGGTAACTGACCAACGCTGGGTATTGGGCTAGCAGCGAATTTCGCAGTTCTGCGCTCACCACCGGGTTCTTGAAAAAACTACCGGCGTTACCTACTTTCGCCGGATCGGGCAGCTTGCGGGTTCGGATAGCGATGACTGCATCCGCGATATCTTGCGCATTAGCCTTCGTGATTCCCCGTGATGCGAGCTCTGCCGCCAACTCTGCGTAGCGTAAGTTTGGCTGCCAAGCCTTCGGCAAGGCAAATCTCACCTCAAGAATAATCGCTCGATCTCTTAAGGTATGCTTGAAAACGCTATCGCGGTAAGCAAAGGCACAATCCGCTTTTGACAGATACAACAACTCGCCTGAGGTCATATCGAATGCGGTCAGCGAATGAAAAAAATCGACCAGCTCGCTGCCATAGGCGCCGATATTTTGGATCGGCGCAGCACCAACACTACCCGGTATCAAGGACAGATTCTCCAACCCTGCAAATCCTTGGGCCAAAGTCCACTGCACGAAGGCATGCCAATTCTCACCAGCCTGAGCAGTAACGAATACCTGCTGCTCATCCTCGCCGGTGACAGCCATACCCAGCGTAGCGATATGCAGCACCAGGCCTGGAAAATCGTGGGTTAGTAGCACATTGCTGCCACCACCGAGGATCAGTCTTGGTATGGCACGCAAGCTTGTATCGCGATACAGCGCATGCAACTGCGCGACATCGGTCACCTCGAGATAATGCGCGGCCTTGGCATCGATACCGAAGGTATTCAATGCGCGCAGCGAGTAATGAGACTGAATATCAAGTTGGGATGCCATGGGCTACCGATTATACCGACCGGGTCACGGCTAGGCCGGTATGCTCCTCTATAATAAGCGGTATTCATTTTCATCTGGAGCAGCCTATGCCCTCGTTCGATATCGTCTCAGAAGCCAACCAGGTCGAGGTCAGAAATGCCGTTGATCAGGCCAACAAGGAAATTACAACGCGCTTTGACTTCAAAGGCAGTGATGCACGTGTCGAGCAAAAAGAGCATGAGCTGACCGCGTACGCGGACAGCGATTTTCAGTTGGGACAGGTGCGCGACGTGCTGACTAATAAAATGGCCAAGCGCAATGTTGACGTACGCTTTCTGGACCTCGGCAAGATCGAGAAGATCGGCGGCGACAAGGTCAAGCAGGTGATCAAGGTGAAGAACGGCATTGAGACCGATGCCGCTAAAAAGATTCAGCGCATCATCAAGGATAGCAAGATCAAGGTGCAGGCAAGCATTCAGGGAGAATCAGTGCGCGTGCAGGGCGCGAAGCGCGATGACCTGCAGGCGACCATTGCCCTGCTGAAGAAGGAAGTGACTGATCTTCCGCTGGAGTTTAATAACTTCAGAGATTGACAACCTTCTCCTACGTGAGAAAGGGCCGGTGATAACCGGCCCTTTCGTCATTTAGATCACATCAATGAGCAGGAAGAATTTTCTTCACCTTCAAGCGCATCAATAGCCTGATCAATAATACTAAAATTTTCCAAACTATCAACCGCGTCAGGACCCCGTTCAAGAATTTTTAACAAAACTCTTGCCCGCAAATCGTGAAAGCTTATTGACGTCGCGGTGAGGATTTTATCGGTGCTTTCTGTTAACGCTGACTGAGTGTGTGTATCAAAAGTCATGAATATCTCAAAAACATTCCACACAAGTTGCACTACAGTTTCTCTTGGGAGTAATGGATGCGACTTCCCTAGTTCAATCAGGTTCCGGTCGTATGCTTTTATTCTGTCCGGCAAGGACGTGCTTAAAAAATTCAGCTTCATGCGAAGCATCGCGATTCCCGCACAGCGCGACGCAAAAAAATCAAAAGGTGGCGGCACTTGACCACTCGCCGCAATTGAGGCGTATTCGATCATTTTTTCAATATGTATTTCAGTGTAGGCTCCGGATTTCAAGTCATCGAATTTCAGCGAGAATTCCTCACCTAGATGCCCGATCGCCTGTTCTGCTTGAACAAATACATCTAGCAGCACATCAGTCAACGCGTCCGATGGAAAATCTTTGGTATCAATCCTTTGCCAGGCACTGATCATCAGGTTTCGCAACAATTGAGACTGTTGATTCGGTTCGAAGCGCGCATCCGGTATGCGCTGAAGCAAGCTAGGCCAGACACGCATCTCGTTTTCCTCTGGCCCGACAAAGTGACATCCGCCAAGCCAGGACGTGAGCTCATGGATACGCTGAAATGCATCTTTGATATTACCTTTGTATAAATCTCTGTCGATAGCTTGAATTCCAATGTCAGTTATCCGTTCACGGATAGACTTATACCTTGCCGAATCAACTTGCATCAGGCGCCCTATGTCGCCGAGGTTCAAAAACTGGCAAACGTGCTCCGCAATTTCATTCTTAAGAATGTCGGACGGCGAAGTCGCAGCAGAAGGGGCAGGAAAACGCGTCGATGAACTACTATCCATACTTAACCTCCACAAAATTTGTCGGTGAAGGCTTGGCAACGAAAGTTGCCTGAAAAAAGAAAATCGGAATTCTCCGATATTGGTTGATCTCGACCTCCGAAAAAGAAGGCCAGATTTCAACTCGATGTCCGACAGTTAAGCGTGAAATGTGACCACTCAGAAGGGTTCGCGCTACATACCGTGTTCTAACGCAAGGTGGGACACATGGACGACCGAGTCGTTGTCGGCTTTACTATTCACTGACAGGCATTAGGCATTCAACTGGCCTTTCATCTATTACATTCTTCTTCTCAGCCGGCGCTCTCTGTCAGTCACTACGTATCTCATGAAGTTGTATGACCAAAAACAAAGGGCCGGTATCGAACCGGCCCTTTTGCATTTACTCTTTTTCGCTATGCAATCGCCGCTGCCTGACTGAAGCTGCGAGGTTCTCCAGTACTTGCACGCTACTATCCCAATCGATGCAACCATCGGTGATTGACTGTCCATAAGTCAGTTCTTTACCAGTCACAAGATCCTGACGGCCACCCACCAAGTGGGACTCGATCATCACGCCGATGATGCGGTCATCACCCGCCGCAATTTGCTCGCCGATGTTGGCGCACACAGGTACCTGATTCTCTGGCTTCTTCGAGCTATTGGCGTGTGATGCATCAATCATCAGCTTTTGTGACAAGCCATTCGCGCCGAGTGCGAGGCAA